>NZ_KI914613.1:62785-67208 GCF_000520475.1 Arthrobacter sp. 35/47 | reverse complement strand
ACAGTACGACGGCGGCCGCGGCAACTTCCGCGTCCGTCGCGGTCCGGAAAGCCAGGTCGGGCAGTTTCCGTTCGATCAGGGTGGTGTCCAGCTGTCCGTCGCGGACATCGCCGTCGTTGATCAGCAGCCGCAGGTACTCCACATTGGTGCGCAGCCCGGCGACGCGGGTCTGCGCGAGCGCCCGGTCCAGGCGGTCGAGCGCTTCTGTGCGGGTTTCCGCCCAGGCAATGACCTTGGAGAGCATCGGGTCGTAGGTCGGTGAGATTTCCAGGCCCGGCAGCAGTGCGCTGTCCACACGGACGCCTTCACCGGTGGGTTCGGAGAGGCCGGCGATGGTGCCCGCCGAGGGCAGGAAACCGGCCTCGGCATCTTCGGCATACACCCGCGCCTCCACCGCATGACCGGAGAGAACGACGTCGTCCTGTGCGATGGTGAGCTTCTCCCCTGCCGCGATGCGCACCTGCCACTCCACCAGGTCGACTCCGGTGACCATCTCGGTGACCGGGTGTTCAACCTGGAGGCGGGTATTCATTTCCATGAAGAAGAACTCATCCGGCGCTTCAGCGGAAACGAGGAACTCCACCGTGCCGGCCCCGACGTAGTCGACACTGCGTGCCGCGTTGCACGCCGCCTCTCCGATCCGGGCACGGGTTGCCGGATCCAGCAGCGCTGACGGGGCTTCCTCGATGACCTTCTGGTGTCTGCGCTGGAGCGAGCATTCCCGCTCCCCCAGGTGGATCACGTTCCCGTAGGTGTCGGCGAGCACCTGCACCTCGATGTGGCGGGGGGTGCGGATCAGCCGCTCCAGGAACAGTGTGTCGTCGCCGAACGCGGACGCGGCAACCCGTCGGGCAGTCTGGAGGCTGCCGGGCAGGTCCCCGGGACGCTCGACGGCATGCATGCCTTTCCCGCCGCCGCCTGCCGAAGGCTTGATCAGCAGCGGGTAACCCACCTCGCCGGCCGCGCGGATGAGGTCATCGTCGCTCAGGCCCGGTTCCGCAATCCCGGGCACCACCGGCACCCCGAAGCCGCTGACGTGGTTCTTGGATCGGATCTTGTCGCCCATGATGGTAAGTGCATGAACCCTTGGCCCAATGAAAACGATCCCTGCCTCCTCGAGGGCACGCGCAAACGCCTGGTTTTCGCTGAGGAAGCCGTATCCGGGATGGACAGCCTGCGCGCCGGTCGCTTCACAGGCGGCCACGATCGCCCCGATGTTGAGGTAGCTTTCGCTCGGGGCTGCGGGGCCGATGCGCACCGCCCGGTCAGCCTCGCGCACGTGGCGTGCACCGGCGTCGGCGTCGCTGTAGACGGCAACCGACCGGATGCCGAGGGCGCGCAGCGTCCGGATGACCCGGCAGGCGATCTCGCCGCGGTTGGCAACAAGGACAGTGTCGAAAAGTACTCTGTTTTCCATGGAAATCACATCCTGAAGAGGCCGAAGGAGGTCTCCGGCAGCGGCGCGTTGGCGCAGACGTCGAGCGCGAGGCCCAGGACACGGCGGGTGTCGGCCGGGTCGATGATGCCGTCATCCCAGAGCCGCGCGGTGGAGTAGTAGGGGCTTCCCTGCGCTTCATACTGTTCACGGATGGGTGCCTTGAATGCTTCCTCCTCCTCGGCGCTCCACTCCTCGCCGCGCGCCTCGAGCTGGTCGCGCTTCACCGTACTCAGCACCGATGAGGCCTGGTTGCCGCCCATCACGGAGATGCGGCTGGCCGGCCACATCCAGAGGAAACGCGGCGAGTAGGCACGCCCACACATCGAATAATTGCCCGCACCGAAGGAACCGCCGACGACGACGGTCAGCTTGGGCACGCGGCACGTCGCCACCGCGGTGACCATCTTGGCCCCGTGCTTGGCGATGCCGCCCGCCTCATAATCCCGGCCAACCATGAAGCCGGACAGGTTCTGCAGGAAGATCAGCGGGATGCCGCGCTGGTCACACAGTTCGATGAAGTGGGCGCCCTTCAGCGCGGATTCACCGAAGAGGACGCCGTTGTTCGCCACGATTCCCACCTGGTGGCCATGCAGCCGGGCGAATCCGGTGACCAGCGTGCTGCCGTAGTCCTTCTTGAATTCGTGGAAACGGCTGCCGTCGACAATGCGCGCAATGATCTCGCGGGCGTCATACGGCGCGTTGACGTCGACCGGCACCGCCCCATAGAGGCTGTCCAGATCCACAGCGGGTTCTTCGGCCTCCGCGGGCGTCCACGCCGTCTGCGGTTCCGGCAGCGTGGAGAGGATATCCCGGACGATCTCCAGCGCGTGCTGGTCATTTTCGGCCAGATGGTCGACGACGCCGGAGACCTTGGCGTGTACGTCCCCTCCGCCGAGCTCCTCCGCGGTGACGATCTCGCCGATAGCCGCCTTCACGAGCGGCGGGCCGCCCAGGAAGATGGTCCCCTGGTTGCGGACGATCACCGTTTCATCGCTCATCGCGGGCACGTAGGCACCGCCGGCGGTACAGGAACCCATCACGGCCGCAATCTGGGGGATCTTGCGGGCCGACATGGTGGCCTGGTTGTAGAAGATCCGGCCGAAGTGCTCACGGTCGGGAAACACCTCATCCTGCCGGGGAAGGAACGCTCCCCCGGAGTCCACCAGATAGACGCAGGGCAGGTTGTTCTCGAGGGCGATCTCCTGGGCGCGGAGGTGTTTCTTGACCGTCATCGGGTAATAGGTGCCGCCCTTGACCGTCGCATCATTGGAGATCACCAGGACGTGGCGGCCATGGACCAGGCCGATCCCGGCAATCACGCCGGCGCCGGGACTTTCGTCGTCATACATGCCGTTGGCGGCAAGCGGTGCAATCTCGAGGAACGGGCTTCCCGGATCCAGCAGGTGATCGATACGGTGCCGCGGCAGCAGCTTTCCGCGGCCGACATGACGCTCGCGGGACCGTTCCGGACCGCCGAGCGCCGCACCGGCAAGGCGGTCCCGGAGCTCGGCTGCGAGGGCCCGTTGGGCGGCGTCGTTCTGCCGGAACGCAGCGGCGTTCGGGTCCAGTCTCGATGCCAGGGTCTCCATTGACGTCCTTCCGGTCGGCGCACGGCGTCGTGCACAACCACTCAGTTAGCGGGGATTAACTCAAATTTAGGTTAGTAGCTATTAACCGAACTGTCCACCAGAATGGAGGCATCCCCTTCTTCTGGAATTGCTCCACTACCAAAGGACGCCATGGACGCCCCTGCTCCCACCCGGATGACCGGACGCAGCCTGGCCAAGGCCTCCCGGCGCGCGGCGTTGCTGGATGCCGCCGCGCAACTTTTCGCTGAGCGGGGTTACAACGGGGTCTCCATCGAGGATCTCGGTGCGGCGGCCGGCGTCAGCGGACCGGCTGTCTACCGGCACTTCAGCGGCAAGCCGGCAGTTCTCGCGGCTCTGCTGGCGGGCGTCAGTCAGGACCTCCTCGAGGGCGGCCGCGCCGTCGTGGCTGAATCTCCCAGCCCGGAGCAGGCGCTGCGCGGTCTGATCGAGTTCCAGGTCGATTTTGCGCTCCGCAACGCCAATGTCATCCGGGTCCAGGACCGGGACCTCAGTTCGCTGGCTGCGGAAGACCAGGAAACCGTGCGTTCCCTCCAGCGCACCTATGTGGAGGTCTGGGTGGATGCCCTCGCCGAGCTCCCCCAGGGAGCGGACCGGACCCACCTGCGCCGCAAGGCCCACGCTGCCTTCGGGCTCATCAACTCCACTCCGCACTCCACCCACCGGCGACGCAGCAGCAGGGACACCGCTGAACTGCGCCAGCTGCTCGAGGAGATGGCCTGGGCGGCGCTGAGCGTGGAAGCATGAATCCACCAAAGGGTCCTGACGCCTTGCGTCCCTAGTACGCTGAAGAGGACGCACCACACCGGTGCACCTGAGCCTTGCTGAAAATTCCCTGTTCCGCCGACCTGAAAGCTTCCAGTGATCACGCTACGCGCCGTTGAACCCTCCGATCTGGACGAGTTCTTCTCCCACCAGCTCGACCCCAGCGCCAACCACATGGCCGCCTTCAGTGCCAAGAACCCGTCGGACCGCGGCGTGTTCGACCACCACTGGCAGAACATCCTCAACGACCCCACCGTCACGGTGCGCACCATTGTCGCTGACGGCGACGTGGTGGGAAGCATCCTCGCCTACCGTGACGGCGAGGTCCCGGAGATCAGCTACTGGATAGACAAGGCCCGCTGGGGGCAGGGCATTACGACGGCGGCAGTGGGCCTCTTCCTTGAAGAGTTCACCGACCGTCCGCTCCGTGCCCGTGCGGTCATCGACAACACCAATTCGATCCGCATCCTCGAGCGTTACGGCTTCACCAAGGTTGGCGAGACCCAGGGTTTCGCCAACGCTCGCGGAGCCGTGATGAAGGAACTGGTCCTCGAGCTGCGCTAGCGAGCGGAACTTTCGTGCAGCTCCGGCGACCCCGACTGTGTCCAGGCCG
>NZ_KI914613.1:44872-62685 GCF_000520475.1 Arthrobacter sp. 35/47 | reverse complement strand
AGTTCCTACAGGGGCGGGGCGTCGTATCAGACCATCGTCAGGACCATGCCCGGGTCCGACAGGATGGTGCCGATATCCGCGAGGAACCGCGAACCCTGTTCGCCGTCCACCAGCCGGTGGTCAAAGGACAGGCTGAGCGTCATCACCTGACGCAGCGCAATCTCATCCTGGTACTCCCACGGCATCTTCCGCACCGACCCCATGGCGAGGATCGCCGCCTCCCCCGGATTGAGGATGGGCGTTCCCGCATCGATACCGAAGACCCCCACGTTGGTGATGGAGATGGTTCCCCCTGACAGATCCGCCGGACTGGTTTTCCCTGCCCGGGCGGTCTCCGTAAGGTTCTTCAGCGCGTCGGCGAGCCCGCGAAGGCCCAGCGCCTGGGCATCCTTGATGTTCGGCACCATCAGGCCCCGCGGAGTGGCCGCCGCAATCCCGAGGTTCACATAATGGTGCTGCACAATCTCCTGTGCAGCCTCATCCCAGCGTGAATTCAGTGTCGGATTCCGGTCGAGGGCGATGCACAGCGCCTTGGCCACCAGCGCCAGCGGCGTGATGCGCACATCCGCGAACGCCCGGCTCGTCTTCAACCGGGCCAGCAGCTCCATGGACGCCGTAACATCGACGGTCAGGAACTCGGTCACGTGCGGAGCGGTGAAGGCACTGGCCACCATGGCGGCAGCGGTGTGCTTGCGGACGCCCTTGATCGGCGTCCGCGTCTCCCGCTCCCCGGCAGCGGACGACGCCGGTGCGCCGCCTGGCTGCGACACCTCCTCCGGCGTTGCGTGCCCTTTGCCGGCCGCTCCTTCGTGGGCCGCGCCCTCCTGGGCCGCCAGCACATCCTCGCGGGTGATGAGGCCCTGCGGTCCCGTGCCGTTCAGCTGTGCGAGGTCAATCCCCAGATCCCGCGCCAGCTTGCGCACCGGCGGCGTGGACCGTGGACGTTCCCGCGGGGCCTCGGCTGGAGCGGACGGTTCGTCCGCCGGAGCGGACGGCACGGCCGCAGCCGAAGAGACCGCAGGCACAGGAGTTTCGGCAGGCACAGGAGTTTTGATGGGCCCAGGAGTTTCGCTGCGCCGGGCCCGGCGGGCGGGCCTGCCGGACTTTTCCAGGGCTGCGCCGTAACCCACAAGGTTGGGTTCGCGTTTGGCCGGCTGCGCGTCGTCGTCGTCGTCGGCTGTTGCCTTACCGGCGCCTGCGCCGGAATCCCCTCCTGAATCCCCGCCCGGCACATCGAAGGAGACGATTGGCGAACCGACCTCCACCACGGTTCCCGGCTGCTCATGGAGTTTCGCCACCACACCGGCATAGGGCGAGGGCAGCTCGACGACGGCCTTCGCGGTTTCGACATCGGCAATAACCTGGTTGAGCTCCACGGTGTCGCCCACGGCGACATGCCAGGCGACGATCTCCGATTCGGTCAGGCCTTCGCCAAGATCGGGCAGTCGGAATTCCTTGATCACCGGCGCCACTATCCTTCCAGTCCGCTCAGGGAGTTGGGCCGGCCCAGGGCGCGGTCAACCCCGTCCAGTATCCGGTCCAGATCCGGAAGGTGATGGAACTCCAGCTTGGAGTACGGGTACGGGATGTCGAATCCCGTCACACGGACCGGCGCATGCTCCAGGTAGTAGAAGCAGCGCTCGGTGATGCTGGCGGCGATCTCGGCACCGAGCCCACCCGACTGCGCGGCTTCATGGGTAATGACCAGACGGCCTGTTTTCCGGACCGACTTCTCCACGGTGGCGAAATCAATCGGCGCGAGGGAACGCAGGTCGATCACCTCGACCGAGACGCCGTCGTCGGACGCGGCAACGGCGGCATCACGCGCGGTAGGCACCAGCGGCCCGTACGTCACCAGTGTGACGTCGCTGCCCTCGGTGACCACGCGGGCATCACCCATGCCGGTGGCGGTGATGTCCACGCTCTCATCGACCTCGCCCTTCAGGTGATAGCGGCGCTTCGGTTCAAAGTACAGGACGGGATCGTCGCTCGCGATGGCCTGCTGGATCATCACGTAGGCGTCCTGCGGGTTCGAGACACTGACCACCCGCAGGCCCGAGGTATGGGTGAAGTACGCCTCAGGGGATTCCGAGTGGTGCTCGGGGGAACCGATGCCGCCGCCGAAGGGCACCCGGATGGTGATCGGCATTTTCACGTTGCCTTGGGTGCGATAGTGCAACTTGGCCACCTGGCACACGATCTGGTCGAACGCCGGATAAATGAAACCGTCAAACTGGATCTCGACGACGGGCCGGTACCCGCGGTACGCCATGCCGACCGCCGTGCCCATGATCCCGGATTCCGCGAGGGGCGTATCCACGACGCGGTGCGGTCCGAAGTCCTTCTGGAGGCCGTCGGTGACGCGGAAGACGCCGCCCAGCTTCCCGATGTCCTCTCCCATGAGGACAACCTTCGGGTCATTCTCCATGGCCCTGCGAAGACCGGCGTTGATCGCACGGCCGAATGTCATGGTTGCCATCAGCGGCTCGCCTCCTCGGAGGACTCGGATACAGGAGATTCAAAAGAGGCCAGGTAGTGCTCGTACTGGTCCTGCTGGCGTTCAAGCCACGAGTTGGGCTCGCTGTAGACGTGCTTGAAGACGTCCTGCGCCGCCGGTTCCGGCATGGAGATGCAGCCCTCGCGGAGGCGGGCCGCGACGTCGTCGGCTGATGCCTGAACCGAGTCACTCACCTCGGCGGGCAGGAGCCCTTCGGCGTCGAGCAGCCCGGCGAGCCGCGCGATGGGGTCCTTGGCGGCCCAGTCTTCCAGCTCGTTGGCATCCCGGTAGCGGGTGGGGTCATCGGCCGTGGTGTGCGGGCCCATCCGGTAGGTCACTGCCTCAATGAACGTGGGGCCGCCGCCGGTGCGGGCGCGGTCGAGGGCCTCGCGGGTGACGGCAAGGCACGCCAGCACGTCGTTGCCGTCGACGCGGACGGAGGGAATGCCGAACCCCGGCGCGCGCCGCGCAATGGGAACATGCGCCTGGAGCCGCACCGGCTCGGAGATGGCCCACTGGTTGTTCTGGCAGAAGAAGATGACCGGCGCCTGGTAGCTGGCGGCGAACACCATGGCCTCATTCACATCGCCCTGGCTGGTGGCTCCGTCGCCGAAGTAGGTCACGGCGACCGAGTCAGCGCCGTCGTGCAGGATGCCCATCGCGTAGCCGGTGGCATGCAGGGTCTGCGCCCCGATGATGACCTGTGTCGGCGCCATGTTGATGGCGAAGGGATCCCAGCCCGCAGAGGCGTTGCCCCGCCAGACGCGCATCAGGTCGGTGAGGTCCACTCCCCTGCAGTACGCGACGCCGCTCTCGCGGTAGCTGGAAAAGACAAAGTCGTCTTCCCTCAGGGCACGGGCCGATCCGATCTGTGCGGCCTCCTGGCCGAGAAACGGCGGCCAGAGCGCCAGCTCGCCCTGACGCTGGAGGGCGGTGGCCTCCGCGTCGATCCGGCGGATCACCACCATGTCCCGGTACAGCGCCTGCAGGGCCTCGCCGTCGACGTCGGCCACCCAGCGGTCATATACCGGGTGGTGCCGGCGTTCACCGTTGGGCGCTATGAGCTGTACCAGCTCATCCTGCGCTGCGTCCGCTTCGTTGTTCAGGAGCACGTTCCTCTTCCTTCTCACTTCCAGCGACGGCGGATGGATTACACCCGCCGACCGCAGCCACCGGCGCCGCTTCAGGGCCGTGGGCACCATTGCCCGAGGTTTACTGTGACGATACTCACGTAGGCAACACCGCACAACCGATTCCGGAATGGCTGAGCATTGTGCTCTATTTGCCACCTCCGCCCCGTGCTAGCGTTGCGCACTATGCAGCCCCTTGACGCCACCGACACGCGGCTCCTGCTGGCACTGGCCCGGGACTCGCGGCGCACCGTCGTTGCCCTGGCCCAGAAGCTGGGACTTTCACGCAATACCGTGCAGGCCCGCATGGCCCGCCTTGAGAAGAATTCGACCTTCCTGTCCTTCGAGCGCCGCATCAATCCGGCAGCCCTCGGCTATCCGCTGACGGCTTTCATCCAGGTGCATGTCGACCAGCGGAAACTCAGCTCGATCACCGCCCGGCTGGCCGACATCCCGGAGGTCCTGGAGGCCCATGGGTTGACCGGGCAGTCGGACATCATGGTGCGGGTGGTCTCGGTGGACGCGGAGGATCTCTTCCGGATCAACGGAAAGATCCTGGCGTGCGACGGCGTGGAACGCTGCGATACCTCCCTCGCCATGCATGAGCTGATTCCCTACCGCATGGAGCCGCTGCTCCAGCGTGGTGCGGAGGAGTAGCCACGCGGTTTTCCGAAGAGAACCATCCGGAACGCCGGCGGACCCGAATGGTGTGCAGAGCTCCGCCACGGAGGGCAACGCGCTCATCATCTTCGAAGTCAACCCGCTGCACAACATCATCCACATGGCGAGCGCCGTCCTCCTGCTCGGTGTCGGTCTCTCACAGGACAAGAGCACCCACGCCTCCAAGACCCGCGCACACGCTGCGTAGTCCGGGCGGTCCGGTCATGCGCACTGCTGCAGCCGGAGAGCAGGTACTCCCTGTTCTCCGGCCCGGCCCAACCCAGGAGATCGCCGGCGGCGAACTCGTCCGGTTCCTGGCGGCATTCGCCGCCCTGAGCGCAGGCCTTACGTTCTTTGCGCTCGCCGCCGATAACCTGCTGGCGGCAGAAGGTCCAGCACCCATCGCGCTGGGTGCTCTCATCGGTCTCTGGGCTGTTGTCCACACACTCTGGGGCATCCTGGTATTGCGAAACCGGCCAGGTGGAAACCGACCGGAGGCCTGGCTTGTCCGGTTCGTGCCTACCGCGCTGCCTGCTGTTGGCGCGGTCGTCCTTGTTGTCCTTGCCTGGGGCGCACTGCTCGCGTCGGCAGGCAGCAGGACGTTCAATCTGACGCTTGCCTCCACTCTCGCGCTTGTCCTTCTGCAGTTGGGCGCGTCCGCCGCCCGGCGCCGGCAGACTTCAGCTGCGCGATCCGGATCCCAACCGGCGCCGGGCAGACTGCTGGTCGGCCTTTTCTTCTCAGCCGTTCTGGTGGCGGGGATTGCGACGCCCGGCCTCGCCGCGTCAACGGCCGGCGACAACGCTGTGCCGCACGGCACACATGGGACTGCGCCTGTGCCGTCAGATCACGCAGACCACTAGGGCATTCCACTGGTCGACACACGCCGAAGGGGCCGGAATCACAATGATTCCGGCCCCTCTGATGTGCCCGTGCTGCTAGTGGCTGGTTGCCTTCTCGGCACCCACACCGGTCAGCGAGCGGACCTCCATCTCCGCCTGCTTCTGCGGATCTTCGGTTTCTTTCGAGAGCACGGTCCCGAGCCAGCCGAGGAAGAAGGCCAGCGGAATCGAGACGATCCCGGGGTTGCTCAGCGGGAACCAGGCGAAGTCCACCGTCTGGATCATCGACTTCTCGGCCCCCGAGACCACGGGCGAGAACGCGATCAGGATGATCGCTGAACCAAGGCCGCCGTACATGCTCCACAGCGCGCCCTGGGTATTGAACTTCTTCCAGAACAGCGAGTAGATGATGGTCGGCAGGTTCGCACTGGCTGCGACAGCGAAGGCCAGCGCGACCAGGAAGGCCACGTTCTGCCCCTGCGCGCCGATTCCGCCGGCGATGGAGAGCAGACCGATCACGATGACCGTCCGTCGCGCCACCTTCACCTCACCGTCCGGGTCGACCTTGCCCTTGCGTACCACGTTCGCGTAGATATCGTGGGCGAACGATGCAGCAGCCGTGATGGTCAGCCCGGCGACCACCGCAAGGATGGTGGCAAAGGCGACCGCAGAGATAACTCCCAGCAATAGCGGCCCGCCGAGTTCGAAGGCGAGCAGCGGCGCCGCCGAGTTCACTCCGCCGGGAGCGCCGTTGATCCGGTCTGCGCCGATCAGCGCACCGGCACCGTAACCGAGGACCAGGGTGAACACGTAGAACGCACCGATGAGCCAGATGGCCCAAACCACGGATCGCCGTGCCTCTTTGGCCGTCGGCACCGTGTAGAAGCGCATCAGAACGTGCGGCAACGCCGCCGTACCGAGGACCAGGGCGAGCGCCAGCGAGATGAAGTCCAGCTTGGTGGTGGCAGTAGCCCCGTACTGCAGGCCAGGTCCGACGATGTCCGGGTTGCCCGAAGTCTCAATGGCGGCCCCGAGCAGCGCGGAGAAATTGAAGCCGTAGATAGCAAGCACCCACACCGTCATGATGAACGCACCGGCAATGAGCAGGCAGGCCTTGATGATCTGCACCCACGTGGTCCCCTTCATACCGCCGATCAGTACGTAAAGAATCATCAGCGCTCCGACAACAACGATCACCAGCGACTGGCCGAGCTTGTCATCGATACCCAGCAGCAACGACACAAGACCGCCGGCGCCGGCCATCTGCGCCAGCAGGTAAAAGAAGCACACCGCAAGCGTGGTGGTGGCAGCCGCGATGCGCACTGGTCGCTGCTTCAGCCGAAAGGACAGCACATCGGCCATGGTGAACTTGCCCGTGTTGCGGAGCAGTTCGGCAACAAGCAGGAGCGCGACCAGCCAGGCGACCAGGAACCCGATGGAGTACAGGAATCCGTCATATCCGTTGATGGCAATGGCGCCGACAATGCCCAGGAACGATGCCGCCGACAGGTAATCACCCGCGATGGCTGTGCCGTTCTGCGGCCCGGTGAAGGACCGGCCGGCTGCATAGTAGTCAGCAGCGGTGCTGTTGTTACGGCTGGCACGCAGCACCACGACCATGGTCACTGCTACAAAGAGCCCAAATATCAGCATGTTGAGCCACGGTTCACCGACCTGGGTCGACTCGACGGCCTGCCGTGGTAGGGACTGGATCATTTGGTTCCTCCTGCGCCGTCCTGAAACACCTCGGGTGCTTCAGACTCGAGCTCATTGCGCAACTCTTCCGCGATGGGGTCAAGGTGCTTGTTGGCATAGCTGACGTACCACATGGTGATAGCGAAAGTGCTCGCCACCTGAAGCAGCCCGAAGATCAGGCCGATGTTGACATTCCCGAAAACCGGCGTGGACATGAACTCGTGGGCGTAATCGGCAAGCAGGACGTACAGGAAGTACCAGAGCAGGAACGCTGCTGCCATGGGGAAGACGAAGCTGCGGTGACGCTTCCTCAGCTCCTTGAACCGTGGCCTTCCCTGGACTTCGGTGAAGTCCACCGGGGTAGCCGGCGGTGCGCCGGGTGCGGATGGGTCGTGGCCCATTGAAACCTCCTCGTTTGGGGCCTCCCGCGTCTCTGCCAGACCGCGCTGGACGGCATAAAGCATGGGAGTGTGACTCCCATCACTGTCCGCCACCGAGGAGCCCGCTGCCAAGCTCCAGGCCAGGCCCTTCGCTCAACGGACCCGGGCGTGCGATGAACGGCAGGCACCTGCGCTGAACGGTAGCCGCATGGTGCCGGTCATGACGCCTTGCACCGCTACTCTTGACCCATGCTCAGCCCCGCCGTCGACGTCACTCTTGTTGCCGCCGTCGTTCTTGTCACCCTCGTGGTGGTGGCGGTCCTGGGCTTCAGGTTTTCCCGTTCCTACCGGGATCTCGGTTCGGACGCCGACCGCGCCACCTACGCCACGCTGCACACTGTCGCCCTCGCCTCTGAGCATCTGCGGACGGGCCTGACGCCGAGCGGTGCGTCCAGGGCTGCACGCCACCTGCGGGGCCTGCTGCGCTGCCAGGCGCTGCTCATGACAGACACCGGTGGCGTCCTGGCCTGGGACGGGACGGCACCGGAACCGGCGGACGCAATGCTCCTGGCCCGTGAGGTTCTCGCCAGCGGGCGCACCCAGATTTTCAAGCAGTCGCAACTGAAATCCGTAACCGGGCAGGGCAACGGACTCACCGAGGCCGTGATCGCACCGATCAGGGTCAACGGCAGGGTGGTAGGCACAGTCGGCGCCTTCGCGCTGTCGGTCAATGCAGGGCTGGTCCGCGCCACCAACGAGGTGGGCGCCTGGGTAGCCACCCAGGCCGAACTGGCGGAACTGGATTCGTCCCGGACCCAGCTCATGGAAGCCGAGGTCCGCGCGCTCCGGGCACAGATCAGCCCGCACTTCATCTACAACTCCCTGAACGCCATCGCCTCCTTCATCAACACGGACCCTGAACGCGCCCGCGAACTGGTCGTCGAGTTCGCGGACTTCACCCGCTACTCGTTCCGCAGGCACGGCGACTTCACCACGGTGGCCGAGGAACTGAGGTCGATCGACCGGTATCTCCTGCTTGAACGGGCACGCTTCGGTGAGCGGTTGAAGGTCAGTCTCCAGATCGGCCCGGAGGTCCTCAGCACGGTGATTCCCTTCCTCAGCCTGCAGCCGCTGGTGGAGAACGCGGTCCGTCACGGACTCGATTCGAAGGACGGGACAGGAAACATCACCATCACCGCACACGACGCCGGCGCCTACGCTGAGGTGACCGTCGAGGACGACGGCGTGGGGATGGATCCCGAACGGTTGCGCGCAGTCCTTGCCGGGCACGTGGACGGCGTGCATGTGGGACTGCGCAACGTCGACTCGAGGCTGCGCCAGGTCTACGGTGACGCCCACGGGCTAATCATCGACACGGCACCGGGCGCGGGTACGCTGATCACCCTGCGCATTCCGAAATCCCAGCCCGATCACCAGGCCTGAGCGTCCGTGCCCGGTTGTGTCCCCGGGCAGGCCGGACGGTGAATTCCGCGTAATCTGGTTCCATGGTCAACGTGGTCATCGTCGATGATGAGCTTCCGGCACTCGCGGAGCTGGGCTTTTTGCTGTCCCGGGATGCCCGCATCGACAGCATCCATCAGGCCTCCAGCGGCGCCGAGGCGCTCCGGATCCTGCAGAGCAACCCGATCGATGCGCTGTTCCTGGACATCCACATGCCCTCGCTCTCCGGGCTGGACATCGCCCGCGTCATTTCCCGCTTCAGCCGTCCTCCCGCCGTCGTGTTTGTCACCGCGGACGAGGACCGGGCGCTGGAAGCGTTCGAGCTGCGCGCCGTGGACTACCTGCTCAAGCCGGTACGCACCGAGCGGCTCACCGAGTCGGTCCGGCGCATCTGTGAGCTGATGGAGGACGGCGCGGCCACACCGGAAATCATCACGGTGGACCAGGGCGGAATCAGCAAGATGATCCGCCGTGACGAAATCCGCTACGTTCAGGCGCAGGGGGACTACGCCCGGCTGCACACCGCGGAGGCCAGCTATCTCATCCGGATTCCGCTCAATGACCTTGAGAGGCAGTGGGCCGACGCGGGGTTTGTGCGGACGCACCGCTCCTACCTTGTGGCGATGGACCAGGTGACCCAGGTGAAGCTGGCGACGGGCAAGGCGAGCGTGCTGGTCGGGGACGCTGAGCTGCCGGTCAGCCGGCGCCACCTGTCCGAGATCCGCGGCAAGCTTGAAGCCACGCGCCTCAGGCCCGGACAGTAACACCGTGTCCGAACCTGTCCAGCGTCCCGAGCGTGTCCGGGTCACCGCCCCGCAATCCGCCGCCGGACCGGGAACAACCTATCCGGTGGCACGGGAGATGGCCGAGCAGTCCGACGTCGGTGAACTGTTTGTCCGCTCCCTCATCCGTTCCCAGCTGAGGCTGGCCGTGGTGGTGGCGTCCGGCTTCCTGGTGATCCTCGTCGGCATTCCTGTTCTGTTCAGCGTGTTCCCGGTCATCCACTCCTGGACCGTCGCAAGCGTGCCCGTGCCCTGGCTGCTCCTCGGCTT
This sequence comes from Arthrobacter sp. 35/47, assembly GCF_000520475.1. Lineage (NCBI taxonomy): Bacteria > Bacillati > Actinomycetota > Actinomycetes > Micrococcales > Micrococcaceae > Arthrobacter > Arthrobacter sp. 35/47. The sequence goes on along the minus strand of NZ_KI914613.1, from coordinate 52,968 downwards.
CGGCATCTATCCCGTGGTGATCGGTTGCGCGGTGCTGTATGTGCGCAGCGCGGGGCGCATCGAACAGCGCTTCCGGGATCTGGTGGATGACCAGTGACGTTCCCCGAACTGAATCCCGCAGTCGGTTACGTTTCGCTCATCCTGGTGTCGCTCGCGACCGTCCTGATCGGCATCTACGGGCTCCGGATCTCCCGGACTACCGGCGACTTCTATGTGGCATCGCGTACCGTCCGCCCCTGGTGGAATGCCTCCGCGATCGGCGGTGAGTACCTCTCGGCCGCGAGCTTCCTCGGGGTTGCCGGGCTGATCCTGCTCTCCGGCGTGGACGCGCTCTGGTTTCCCATCGGCTACACCGCCGGGTACCTCATGCTGCTGTTGTTCGTCGCCGCTCCCCTGCGGCGGTCGGGCGCGTACACCATCCCGGATTTCGCCGAAGCGCGCCTGGAGTCCCGGAACGTCCGCCGGGTAACCAGCCTGCTGGTGATCGCCGTGGGGTGGCTCTACATCGTTCCGCAGCTGCATGGGGCAGCCCTGACCGTCCGCATCACCACCGGCCTGCCGTCCTGGGTAGGGTCGGTCGCCGTCGTCGTTGTGGTCTGCCTGAGCGTCATCACCGGCGGCATGCGCTCCATCACCTTTGTCCAGGCGTTCCAGTACTGGCTGAAGCTGACGGCCCTGGCAGTGCCGGTGGTGTTCATCCTGATCCAGCTGGCCGGCACCGGTGGGTCCATCACGGACAACGGCGCTGTCTTCGATTCCGGACTCAACACCACCGCTGATGCCTCGCTGTACCAGAACATCTCCCTCGTCATCGCACTGCTCTTCGGCACGCTGGGCCTGCCCCATGTGCTGGTGCGCTTCTACACCAACCCGGACGGCGTCTCGGCCCGGCGCACCACCCTGATAGTGCTGGGGCTGCTCTCAGTCTTCTATCTGTTCCCCACCCTGTACGGGGTCCTGGGCAGGATCCATACGCCGGAACTCGCCGTGCAGGGTGCAGCGGACGCCACCGTGCTGCTGTTGCCAAGCCGCATTTTCGACGGCGTGGGCGGGGACATTTTGTCCGCCTTCGTCACCGCCGGAGCATTCGCTGCGTTCCTTTCCACCTCCAGCGGCCTGGTGGTCTCGCTGGCCGGAGTGGTCAGCCAGGACTTTTTCCGGGCCAGCGTCTCAGGCTTCCGCTGGGCGGCGATCGTGTCGGCGCTCATTCCACTCGGTTTTGCCCTGCTGACGGACACACTCGCCCTGGCCGGCAGCGTGAGCATGGTGTTCGCCTTCACCGCCTCGACCATCTGCCCGCTGCTGGTGCTCGGCATCTGGTGGCGCGGGCTCACTGACGCCGGAGCGATTGCGGGCATGGTCTCAGGTGCGGTGTTGTGCGGCGGCTCGATTCTGCTCGCTGCCGCCCTGGGCATCGATCAGGCGCCGCAGTGGCTGAGGCTGCCCGCGCTCTGGACAGTCCCTGCCGCATTCGCGGTCACCGTGGCGGTGTCGCGTTTCACCGCCGGGCGCAGGCCTTCAAGCGCCTCGCGGGTGCTCGCCCGGCTGCACACGCCGGAACCTGCCTGAGCGCACGGGGGCGCACCGGTCAGTCGATGGCCGCCATGAGCTCGACCACGCGGTCGAGGAAGGCATCCACCTGGGTTTCCTCATAGCCGTCCTGGCCCACGGCCTCCCGGAAGACTGCCCGGCGGACCACGTCGACGCTGAGCGGCATGTCCCGCTCGAAGTAACCGAGTAGTTCGTCGCAGAGGGCGTCTACGTCATCGATGTCGTAGCTGGTCGCGTTCCTGCGCGACGGTCGGCGGAACCGCTCCCCCGGCGGTCGGTGCAGCCTGCCGCGCAGAACGGCGGAGATCCGCCCGATCTGCATGAGCCAGGCCTGCTCGCCGTTGGACTCGATCAGGGCGTCCCGCTCCCGCTGGGCAAAGACGTCCTCCAGACGGTCGAGGGCGGCATCGACCGCACGGGGCTCGTAACCGCCCCGGGCCGGGTCAAAGGCCATGGTGCGCACGTCGGTGCTGGTGACGGCTTCGCCGTCGGTGCCGTCGGAGTTGTAGAAGGTGCGGGCCCGGGTCAGGAACCGGTCAACCTGCTTCGCGTTGTAGCCGTACTCCCGCCGGCCTACGCGGGCAAACGGCGAGCTGCCGTTGCGTGCTCCATCCATGGGTGTGCGTATCTCTTTTCTACAGGGTTCCGGGTACCAATGTAACGGACAGCAGGAAGGCAACCGGAGAAGCGAAAACAATCGAATCGAGTCGGTCCATGACGCCGCCGTGTCCGGGCAGGAGGCTGCTCATGTCCTTCACGCCGAGCTCGCGCTTGATCATGGATTCTGCAAGGTCTCCGGCGGTGGCCGCCGCAACCACGGCAACGGCCAGGCAGATTCCCACCCACCACGGCCGGTCCAGCAGGAACACCACCGCGAGGACTCCCACCAGCATGGCTCCCCCGATCGAACCGGCGAACCCTTCCCACGACTTCTTGGGGCTGATGCGGGGCGCCATGGCGTGCTTGCCGAAGAAGGCCCCGATCAGGTACCCGAAGGTGTCATTGGAAACCACGAGGAGGAGCAGGGTGGCCACCTTGAGCGCACCGGAGGGTTCCTGCAGGAGCAGCATGGCGAAGCTGAGGAGGAACGGAACCCAGAGCAGCACGAAGGTGCCGGCCATGATGCTCCGTGCCGCATCCGGCGCGGGATCGAGGCTCCGCCAGAGCGCCAGCGCGGTCACCGAGACCACCGTCGCGAAGGCCAGCGCCTCGGGCCCGCCCAGATAGGCGGCGAACGGAAGTGCGACGCCGGCCGCCAGGGCGGGCACGGTGGGCACCTTGATCTGGCGTACTTCAAGCGCCCTGCCGACTTCCCAGACGCCGACGACGCCGATCACGGTGGTCAGCGCGACGAAGGCCAGCGGGAGGAACAGCATTCCCACGAGCAGGGACACGAGCAGCGCCAGCCCGACCACGATGGCAGCCGGAAGGTTACGCCCTGCCCGCGAGGTTTCGCCGGTCTTCGGGGACCGGGGACGACGCCTGAACAGGCTCCCCGGGCCCTGCTTCGCTGCCTCGCGCAAAGCACGCCTGCCCGTAACGACGACGCCGGCCGGCGCCTCGTATGCAGCGTCAGCAGCAGGCGTGCGGCCAGCCTCTGAAGAAGGCTGGGTTTCGCTCATCAGACCTCGAGCAGCTCGGTTTCCTTGCGCTTGAGCATGTCATCGATGGTGTCGGTATGGGACTTGGTCCGGGCGTCGAGGTCCTTTTCGGCGCGCGCACCTTCGTCCTCGCCGGCGTCTCCGTCCTTCACGGCCTTGTCGATGCCGTCCTTGGCCTTGCGGCGGATGTTCCGGATCTGGATCTTGGCATCCTCAGCCTTGCCGCGGACCAGCTTGACGTATTCCTTGCGCCGTTCCTCGGTCAGTTCGGGGAGCACCACCCGGATCACGTTGCCGTCATTGGACGGGTTGGCGCCGAGATCGGAGTCACGGAGGGCCTTCTCGATCTCGCTCAGCGCGGAGCGGTCAAACGGGGTGATCAGCAGGGTGCGAGCTTCCGGGTTCTGGAAGGACGCCAGCTGCTGCAGCGGCGTCGGCGAGCCGTAGTAGTTGACGATGACCTTCGAGAACAGGGACGGGTTGGCGCGGCCGGTGCGTACGGTCGCGAAGTCTTCCTTTGCTGCCTCGACTGCCTTGTCCATGCGGGCTGTGGCGTCTGACATGGTCTCTTCGATCACGATTTCTCCTTTGGTTCGAAATCCGCTGCTTTCAAGCGTCCGATTCAGTTGATAATCCTAGTTCACAGCCGGGGTTCCGCTGGGACCGTCCAGCCGTTGCGCGCCGCGTTCAGGGACTGACGATAGTACCGATCCGCTCACCCATGATGGCGCTGGTGACGTTGCCTTCGCCCTCCATGCCGAAGACCACCATCGAGAGATTGTTGTCCTTGCACATGGTCATGGCGGTCTGGTCCATCACCCGGATGTCCTGGCGCAGGGCGTCGTCGTAGGACAGCGAGTCAAGCTTGCGCGCGGTCGCGTCCTTGTGCGGATCCGCCGTGTACACACCGTCCACACCGCTCTTGGCCATAAGTACGACGTCGGCCCGGACTTCCAGCGCACGCTGGGCGGCGACGGTGTCGGTGGAGAAGTAGGGCAGGCCGGCTCCTGCACCGAAGATGACCACCCGGCCCTTTTCCAGGTGCCGGATGGCCCGCCGGGGAATGTAGGCCTCGGCGACCTGCCCCATGGTGATAGCGCTCTGGACACGGGTTTCGACGCCGGCCTGTTCCAGGAAGTCCTGCAGGGCCAGGCAGTTCATCACGGTGCCGAGCATCCCCATGTAGTCCGCGCGCGAGCGGTCCATCCCGCTCTGCGACAATTCGGCGCCGCGGAAGAAGTTCCCGCCGCCGACGACAATGGCGACCTCCACTTCGCCGACCGTCGCAGCGATCTGCTTCGCGATACCCCGCACCATTTCCGGGTCAACTCCGAGTTTGCCGCCGCCGAAGACCTCTCCGGAAAGCTTCAACAGCACCCGCCGGCGCGGGGACCCGCTGTTGCCTGCGTTGATGTGGTTGTCCATGATGCCTCCCGGGCTGTTCTTGCATGAGTGTCGGTTGCGTCCCTGCGCTGAGGAGTCAACGCAGCTGGAGTTGCTGTCTGTCCTGCCGCATTGCCGTCCGGCGGGCAGGACCGTGGTCTGGTGGGTCGGTCCTGGGTCTGATGGGGTCAGTCTTGCAGGTTTCCGGCGGCTTCCCCACGCCGGACATGGCGGAGGGGCGGCCACCGTGGCGACCGCCCCTCCATCATCTCAAACAATCAGCGACCCGTGAGGATCACGTGTGCTCAGGCACCCACCCGGAAGCGGGCGAACTGCTTGGGCTCAACGCCGGCTTCCTTGAGGACCTGTGCAACGGACTTCTTGGCGTCCTTGGCGAACGCCTGGTCAACCAGCACGCCCTCCTTGAAGAAGCCGGTCAGGCGACCTTCGACGATCTTGGTGAGAGCGGCTTCGGGCTTGCCCTCGGCGCGTGCGGTTTCGTCAGCAATGCGGCGTTCGGTTTCGACAAGCTCTGCCGGGACATCCTCGCGGGTGAGGTAGGTCGGCGAGTAGGCGGCGATGTGAACGGCGACGTCGTGCGCAGCCTCGGCTGCAGCCTCTCCGCTGCCTTCAACGGCGAAGAGGACGCCGACCTGCGCGGGCAGGTCCTTGGAGGTCTTGTGCAGGTACGCGTCAACGATTGCACCCTCGACGCGTGCAACGCGGCGGATGTCCACCTTTTCACCGAGCAGCGCACCGGCTTCGATGACGTGCTCCGAGACAGGCTTGCCGTCAACGGAGTGCGCGAGCAGCGACTCCACGTCGGAGGCACCGGACTCGATGGCCGCAGCGAGTACCTTGTTGGCGAACTCGATGAACGGCCCGGCCTTGGCGACGAAGTCGGTTTCACAGTTGACCTCAACCATGACGCCGACGTTGCCATCGACCCGGGCTGCCACGAGACCTTCAGCGGTTGAACGGCCTTCACGCTTGGTGGCGCCCTTCAGACCCTTGATGCGGATGAGCTCCATGGCCTTGTCGGCATCGCCGTTGGCCTCGTCGAGAGCCTTCTTCACGTCCATCATTCCGGCGCCGGTCCGCTCGCGGAGAGCCTTGATGTCAGCGGCAGTGTAGTTTGCCATTTGAACTCCTCAGATGTGGTTTTCTCGTCAAGCTAATGTGAGTAAAAGTTCTCCGGACCAGATGTCCGGCACAAGCGAAAGGGTGCGGGCTTTGGAGTCCCGCACCCTTTCGATGAAACTACTTGCTCTCGCCGTTCGCGGCTTCCCCGGCAGGTGCTTCCTCAGCAGCAGGTGCTTCGGCAGCGGGAGCCTCTTCGGCTGCCGGTGCTTCCTCGGCTGCAGGTGCCTCTTCAGCAGGTGCGGCGTCGGCTGCCGGGGCCTCTTCGGCTGCAGGAGCGGCGCTGCCTTCAAGCAGTTCGCGCTCCCACTCGGCGAGGGGCTCCTCGGCTGCGGCAGCGTCGTTGCCCGAAGCACGGTTGTTGCGGGCGATGAGGCCTTCAGCAACGGCGTCGGCGACCACGCGGGTCAGCAGGTTGACGGCGCGGATGGCGTCGTCGTTGCCCGGGATCGGGAAGTCGACCTCGTCGGGATCGCAGTTCGTGTCCAGGATGGCAACGACCGGGATGTTGAGCTTCTTGGCCTCGTCGATTGCGAGGTGCTCTTTCTTGGTGTCGACAACCCACACGATGGAGGGAGCCTTGGTGAGGTTGCGGATGCCGCCCAGGTTGTTCTGGAGTTTGGTCAGCTCGCGCTGCAGCAGGAGGAGTTCCTTCTTGGTGTGGCCGGAACCGGCGACATCCTCGAAGTTGATTTCCTCAAGCTCCTTCATGCGCTGGATGCGCTTGGAGACGGTCTGGAAGTTGGTGAGCATGCCACCGAGCCAGCGCTGGTTCACGTACGGCTGGCCTACACGGGTGGCCTGCTCGGCGATTGCTTCCTGGGCCTGCTTCTTGGTGCCGACGAACAGTACGGTTCCGCCGTGGGCAACGGTGGCCTTGATGAACTCGTAGGCGCGGTCGATGTAGGACAGCGACTGCTGGAGGTCAATGATGTAGATTCCGTTGCGCTCCGTGAAAATGAAGCGCTTCATCTTCGGGTTCCAGCGACGGGTCTGGTGGCCGAAGTGGACGCCGCTGTCGAGCAGCTGGCGCATGGTAACGACTGGCATGTCGTTCCTTTCGTTGGGCAGCGCAGGTATTCCTGCAACTCTGCCGGTTTGACGGTTGATGTCCCGCTAGTAACGCGGGGGTCCTGGTGTCCTTCAGCCTGGCGGCCACTGCTCCAACCGGATTCCTCCGGACCGCTGGAGCAGTGTTCCCAGACGTGCGCTCTCTCAATGAAAATCTCCGGAGAACTGCCTGCGAATCGGGACACGCGTAGTCAGTAACCGTTGCCGGGCACGCCAGTGCGAAAGCTTTTATGGCATGACGGCATACGGATAACTGCTTTCCCCAGTGTACTACAGCCCCGCGCCGCTCCTGACGGCCGCCGCAGGGTCCATTCCGTCCTCCACAGCCTGCGGGATCCGCTGGTTTTTTCCACATCAGCGCTCGACGCCGGCCGCCGGGACCGTGGAGCCGGCACTCTCAGGAGATGGCATCCCTGAAGAAACTGCTCCGCCCGCTCACCATTGCGGTGACCGCCTCCGGTGTGCTGCTCTCACAGGGTCCGCCGGTGCCGGCATCCCCGATGCCCGAGTCTCCGGCACCCGCACCAGCCTGGGAGTGGCCGCTTAGCGGCACTCCGCCGGTCCTGCGGCACTTCGACCGGCCGCCGCAACGGTGGATGGCCGGGCACCGGGGAGTCGACCTTGGTGCCGTCGACGGCACAGTCCGCAGCCCGGCTGACGGTGTGGTGGTGTTTGCCGGCACGGTGGTGGACCGCCCCGTGCTGACCATCGACCACGGCGACGGTCTCCTGTCCAGCTTCGAGCCGGTGACGGCCTCGCTCGGGAAGGGCGAGGCCGTCAGGGCCGGGCAGGCCGTCGGGCACATCAGCACCGAACCGCACTGCCCCGGCCTCTGCGTGCACTGGGGAGTCAGAAGAAACGGCGAGTACGTCAACCCGCTCCCCTTCGTCTCTGACCGGCGGCCCTCCGTCCTGCTGCCGCCGGCCACTTCCAGTGAGGGACCCGCTAGATGAAGGCGGCGATTCCCGTGATGGCGCGGCCGGCAACCAGCGAGTTGATCTCATACGTGCCCTCATAGGAGTACACGGCTTCAGCGTCAGCGAAGATCTTGGCCATCTCGTAGTCGGTGACAATGCCGTTGCCGCCCAGAATGCTGCGGCCGAGGGCGACGGTCTCCCGCATCCGGGCAGTAGTGAACGCCTTGGCGAGCGCCGACTGCTCGTCGCGTGCGCCGCCGTCGTCGGCCAGCTGGGCAAGACGGACCATCATGCCCAGCGAACTGACGGTGTTCCCCAGCATCTCCACCAGCTGCTGCTGGATGAGCTGGAAGGAGGCCAGCGGACGGCCGAACTGCTGCCGCTCCACCGCGTACCGGCGGGCAACGTCGAAGGCCGCGAGCTGCTGACCGAC
>NZ_KI914613.1:43988-44772 GCF_000520475.1 Arthrobacter sp. 35/47 | reverse complement strand
CGAAGGCCGCGAGCTGCTGACCGACAGCCTGCCATGCCACGGAGAGCCGCGTGATGCGCAGCACCTTGTTGGTGTCCTTGAAGCTGTTGGCGCCGGCGAGCCGATAGTCGTCGCTGATCTGCAGTCCCTCAAGCAGGATGTCCGCGTTCTCGACCGTGCGCAGCGCCGTCTTGTTTTCGATCTTCGTGGCCTTGTAGCCGGGCAGCGAGGTGTCCACCAGGAAACCCTTGACCTGGTTGTCCGCAACGTCGCGGGCAAAGATGACCACCCAGTCGGAGAAGGTTGCATTCCCGATCCAGCGCTTGGCGCCGTTCAGTACCCATCCGTCCCCGTTGCGCTCTGCGGTTGTCCGGGTGCCGCCCGCGACGTCGGATCCGCCGAGTGGCTCGGTGAGGCCGAAGGCGCCGATCTTCTTCATGGCATAGATGTCCGGGAGCCACTCGTGATGCGCAGCACCTTGTTGGTGTCCTTGAAGCTGTTGGCGCCGGCGAGCCGATAGTCGTCGCTGATCTGCAGTCCCTCAAGCAGGATGTCCGCGTTCTCGACCGTGCGCAGCGCCGTCTTGTTTTCGATCTTCGTGGCCTTGTAGCCGGGCAGCGAGGTGTCCACCAGGAAACCCTTGACCTGGTTGTCCGCAACGTCGCGGGCAAAGATGACCACCCAGTCGGAGAAGGTTGCATTCCCGATCCAGCGCTTGGCGCCGTTCAGTACCCATCCGTCCCCGTTGCGCTCTGCGGTTGTCCGGGTGCCGCCCGCGACGTCGGATCCGCCGAGTGGCTCGGTG
>NZ_KI914613.1:28077-43888 GCF_000520475.1 Arthrobacter sp. 35/47 | reverse complement strand
CCCCTGCGGCGCGGATCACCTCGACCTATGTTACCCGCCAGTAACTTTGTGCACCACCCGGCATGGCGGACAGAGAAAACCCCGGTCCAGCCGGACCGGGGTTTTTCTGCGCACCTTCTTGTAGGGCTGGTGGGGCTTGAACCCACGACAAACGGATTATGAGTCCGCTGCTCTAACCAGCTGAGCTACAGCCCCTCGACGCCGACAACTCATCGGCGCACCCCATTCTAGCCAGAACCGGAGGGCGAAGAATCGCGCGTGGCTAGACCGTCTCCTCGGTGTGCAGCCTGCCCACGTAGAGATCCTCGAAGGTAGCCAGCGTAGCGTCGATGCTGTGCTTCTCCACCATGGAACGGCTCATCTTTCCCATCCGCTCGCGTTCAGCCTCGGGCATCGAGATGATCTCCGTGAGGCGCATGGCCAGCTCGTCGCTGTCATGGGGCGTGAAGAGGTAGCCGTTGGCGCCGTCCTCCACGAGGTGCGGCAGCGCCATCGCGTTGGCGAGCAGCACGGGCGTGGAGGCGGACATCGCTTCGAGGGTGACCAGCGACTGCAGCTCTGCGGTGCCGGGCTGGCAGAAGACCGTGGCCCGCAGGTAGGCCAGGCGCAGCTGTTCGTCGTCGATCAGTCCGTGGAAGATCACCCGGTCTCCCAATCCCAGACGCCGGGCCTGGGCCTGCAGGGCGGGTTTGACCTCTCCCCCGCCGACGATCTCCAGGTGCAGGTTCAGCTCGCGCGGGGTCTTTGCGACTGCGTCAATGAGGACGTCCACATGCTTTTCCTCGGCGAGCCGCCCCACGAACAGCACAATGGGATAGTCGGGGCGCTCGATCCGCTCGCCCGGCTTCGGCTCGTACGCCGTTGCGTCGATGCCGTTCGACAGTGGGAGCACCTTGCGCAGGAACGCGTGCTCGTGCATGGCCTTGGCCGCCAGCGGAGTGGGCGTGGTGACGACGTCGGCCTTCCCCATGACGCGGCCCATGTCCCGCCAGGAGTTCTTCGCGACGATGTTCTTGAACCACTGAGGAAAGGGCAGGAACGGGTTCAGGTTTTCGGGCATGAAGTGGTTGGTTGCCACCACGCGGATGCCGCGCTTCACAGCCTCATAGAGCGCGTACTCGCCGACCATGTAGTGGCACTGGACGTGGACGACATCGGGCTGGACCCGGTCGAAGAGCATGCTGATTTCACGCTTGATTTCCCACGGCAGGCAGATACGCCAGTACTCATGGGTCGGAACCGAGTGCGAGCGGAGCCGGTGGACGGCCCACTCCCCGCCCGGCTCGGTGAAGCTCTTGCCCGAGGTGCTGTTTGCGGCCAGAACGTGGACATCATGGCCGCGGGCGCTCATTCCCTTGGCGAGCCGGTAGCCGAACTGGGCCGCCCCGTTGACATGCGGCGGGTAGGTGTCTGCGGCGATGAGGATGGTCAGCGGCGCGTCTGCTGCCGGATGGGTCACGAAGTAGTCCTCGGGTTGGCAACGGTGGGCGAAGTCACCGGCGTTACCGCCGTCGTGCTTCTTTCTGGCGCCTGACCACATCGGGGTGGTGGCGCGAGAGTGCTATTACTCCAACAATAGCAACGATGGCGGCCGCACCCATGGCAAGCGCGACGACCGATTCGACATTCGGCTGCAGCTCACCCAGCACCGAGATCCCGACGGCGATTCCCACGATCGGATCGACGACCGTGAGTCCTGCGATCACCAGGTCGGGCGGACCGGTGGCATAGGCGCTCTGGACAAACCAGGAGCCAAGTCCGGCAGCAGCAATGATGGCGATGACACTGTAGACCGGGACGTTGAGCAGGAACCTGCCGTTCGGATCCAGCAGGTGGGTGGCGATGATCTTGGTCAGCACGGCAACGAATCCGAAGAGCACACCGGCACCGAGAATGTAGGTGAAGGCGTTGAGCCGTCGCTTGAAAACCGCGGCGAGGGTCCCGAAGATGGCGACAGCGATGCAGAGCAGCAGGACGGCCGTCAGTTCCTGGTCGGGCAGGACAACGTGGTTCTTCCGGGTGACGTTCAGGGCCAGCAGCACGAACAGTGCGCTTCCGCTCACGCAGGCGGAGATTGCAACGACCGTGGCCCGGTTGATCCGCACGCCCTGGTCCCGGGAGTTGACGATTGTCGTGATCACCAGGGCAATCGCCCCGATGGGCTGGACAACGGTCAGGCTTGCGAGGCTGAGGGCGATGACGTTGCAGATGATCCCGGCAATGAGCAGGATCAGGCCGAGTATCCAGCGGGGGTTGCGCAGAAGCCGCACAAAGCCGGTGGAGTTCAGCGCGAGGCCACCGGTGTTGGAGCGTACGGCGCTACCCTGACGCTGGGCGCCGACAGCGAGAAAGCATGCGCCCAGCAGGGCCAGGAAAACCGCTACCCAGGCCATGCGCCCGTTTTCGTCATGCGGAGCGCTCCAGGCGGTACACACGGTGTGCCGCCGTGAAGTAGCCGTAGAACGCGATGAGGTGTCCGATACAACCGAGAACCAGCAGGGTTGTGGCGGTGATCTCGAGCCAGGGCTGGTCGAAACCTTCGACGCGCTGCAGCAGCAGCAGCGGTGATCCGACCAGCAGCAACGCGGTGCGGATCTTGCCGATGTTGGTCACCGGCAGGGAAATCGGTCCGTGGAAGAGGATCAGGGCGTTGATGATCAGGATGGCGTCGGGGATCACGATGGTCCATACCAGCCACGCGGGCGCCACGCCGTCGACCACGAAGGTCACGGCAATGACGATCAGCGCAGTCCTGTCGGCAACCGGGTCCAGCCATTTGCCGACCGAGGAAACCTGCCCGAACCTCCGTGCAACGTAGCCGTCCACCCAGTCGGTTGAACCGAGGAGCACAAGGGTGATGACCGCAGCGGCATACTCGCGCTGGACGATGAACATGACGAACAGCGGGACGCCAAGGAACCGGACCACCGTGATGATGTTCGGCACGGTCCAGAAGGTGTCCAATTCGGCAGGGGTCTCCCCCGGCTTTCCCCCTGCGCCAATAAGTCTGATCACTGTCCCTCCGCTCCCATTATCACAGCAGGCCTGCGCGGCAGCGGACAGGCGGGGGGAATGAGCCCTTGCCCCGGCTTATTTGGCGACGAGCCGGCGCACCATCACCGCGATCGCGGCAGCGGAGGCGGCGACCACGCTGAGCGGCTTCCAGCGGTCAGCGAGTGTCTGGGTGTGCCGGGCCGGAGCGTGCGCGGCGGGAGCGTGCGTGGCCGAAGCCGTACCGCTCCGGGTACGCCGGGCATCGCGGGCGTGCACTGCTGAGGACTTCGCCTGGGCAGCGGCCTGACGTGCCCTTGCCGTGGTGCCGCCGAACCGGGACTTGAAATCCAGTCCCCGGCCGAGGTCCTCGCGGGTCTCGGCGATGTGGTCGCGGCGGCGGCCCGACCGGCTGCGGAGCTCGGCGTAGGACGGCGCAGGCGGCTTGGGCTCTCCGGTGTCCTTCTGTTTGGGCTTCTTCTCCTCTTTGGGCTTCTGCACATCGAGGGTTGCCGGATCGAACTTGCGGCCTTCCTTGAGCACTCCGATGTCGTATTTCACTCCGCGGATGGCGTCCTCGGGCAGGAGTGGCAGCGCCTTCTTGAACCGGGACAGGCCCATCAGCCCGGCGATGGCCGCAATGATGAGGAACATGGCGGCAAAACACAACGCAGCGAGCCAGGGCGGCATGATGGTGCCCAGGCCCATGATGGCCGCGACAATGAGCGCGACCACGAGGAAGGCGACGAAAACCAGCGCCACGGCGAAGAACGCGGCTGCGACGCCTGCGGTAATGCCCTTCTGCTTCAGCTGTTCGCGGGCAAGCGAGACTTCGTCGTTCAGCTGGCGTGGCGTCAGCCGCAGCAGCAATCTGATCAGGCCGATGACCGACGGCGTTCCGGCGGACCGATTCACCCGCGTGCTGGTCGAGCTTTCCATGTGCCGTGCTCCCATTCGTTCATTCTGCGCGTCTGTCCCAAAATTACCACCGACGCATATTTCTCGCGCGCGGGCGCCCGGCTCACCTGACGGGAGTGAGATCCTCCCTGTCCTCCAGTTCACGGCCTGCGTATTCCTGCAGCCTGGTCTTCACAAACCAGAAGGAGACGACGGCGAATCCGGTAAATACCGCGTACATAATCCAGACACCGAGGTTCTCGCTGACCCAGGGGAAAGCGAGCGTGACGATGAAGTTGAAGATCCAGTTCACCATGGTTGCCACTCCGAGGGCGATGGAACGGATCTTGTTGGGGAACATCTCGCCGAGCGTCACCCACATGACCGGCCCCCAGGTCGCGGCAAAGAAGACCACGAACAGGTTTGCACCAACGAGGGCAACCGGACCCCAGATTCCCGGCAGGGACACGTCGGCGCCGCTGCCTGTTGCCTGCGCGAAGGAGACGGTGGCGGCGAGCAGACCGGCGAACATGCCTGCCGAGCCGACCAGCAGCAGCTTGCGCCGGCCGATCCTGTCGACAAAAAAGATGGCCACGAAGGTCATTGCCACGTTGATGATCGAGGTGATCACCGACGTCGTGAATGAGTCGCTCTCGCTGAAGCCGACCGACTGCCACAGCGTGGTGGAGTAGTAGAAGATTGCGTTGATTCCGACCAGCTGCTGCAGCGCGGCGACGGCCATGCCGACCCAGAGGATGGGCTGCAGCCCCAGCACGGACCCGCGCAGGTCCCGGAGGCTGGTCCTGTCCTCCATCCGGAGGGTGGAGCGGATTTCCGCCAGCTTGGTGGAGGTGTCCCGGATGCCCGTGACCCGGGACAGAACGTGCGCAGCCTCGGCATCCCGGCCGCCGCGGATCAGGTAATGCGGTGATTCGGGAATGGTCAGGGAGAGCACACCGTAGATGATGGCGGGCACGACGCCGACCAGCAGCATCCAGCGCCAGGCTGACAGTCCCCACCACAGCTCGCCGGCAGCTCCGCCGGCGAGATCGGCAAGCCAGGCGTCCGACAGCAGCGCGGCGAAAATTCCGACCGTGATGGCGAGCTGCTGGATGGAGGCGAGACCGCCGCGCCATTTGGCGGGCGCGATCTCTGCGATGTAGCCCGGCGCGATCACCGAGGCCACACCGATTGCCACGCCGCCCACCAACCGCCAGAGCATCAGGTCCCACTCGCTGATGGCAAACCCGGAGCCGACGGAGTTGACCAGGAAGAGCACTGCCGCGCCGAACATCACCCGCTTCCGGCCGAGGCGGTCCGCCAGCTCACCGGCGAACCATGCACCGGCTGCGCACCCGAGGAGGGTAATGGCAACCGTGAAGCCGAGAACCGCCTCACCCAGCCCGAAATCCTCCTGGATGGCGTCCACCGCACCATTGACCACGGCGGTATCGAACCCGAACAGGAGTCCGCCGACGGCGGCAGCAACGCTGACTCCGATGACCTTCCCGAGGTGTGGTTGTACTTCCGGCGACGGCTGGCCGCTCTTCGGATTATTGACGGGCACGTCTGGCGCTCCTGGATCTCGTGACTTCGCTTGCTGCCTGAACCGCATTTCAACCTACCTCAGGGCAAAGCCCGCCGGACAACCGGGGAGTGCCCGTGCCCGGACCGGGTTTCGGTGGGCTGCGGGAGGCCTCTAAGATAGTTATTGATTCGTTGTGGCAACCACCGTTTCCCGTCGCCGGAGGCTACCGGCTGACCGGCTCTCCACCTTTTCTCCGTCTGCAGCGTCGCAGTGCGCCCTCCCCGCGCCCGAACATACGCCCAGTTAGGTATCCGTTGAGCACCATCACTCACCCCGGTGACGCCCTCACCCGTCGGCAGAAGCTGATCTACGTCATCATTCTTGGCACCCTGACGGCGCTCGGTCCGTTCACCATCGATCTGTACCTGCCTGCCTTCCCGGCCCTGCAGGATGATCTCGGCGTCACCGAGGCGGCGGTCCAGCTCACCCTGACCGGGACGATCATCGGTTTTGCAACCGGCCAGCTGCTCGTGGGCCCGCTCAGCGACAAGGTGGGCCGGCGGCTTCCGTTGATCGCCGCCACCACCGTGCATGTGGTGGCTTCTCTCGGCGCGGCGCTGTCGACCGACATCGGCATGCTCATGGTTTTCCGCGTTCTGCAGGGTGTCGGCGCGGCCGGCGGCGGTGTTGTAGCCATGGCAATGATCCGGGATCTTTTCAGCGGGTACCCGCTGGTGCGGATGCTCTCCTATATGGCGCTGGTAAACGGTATGGCGCCCATCTTTGCGCCTGTCATCGGGTCACAGCTGCTGGTGGTCATGCCGTGGCCGGGCATCTTCTGGTTCCTCGCCGCCTACGGCTTCCTGGTGATTCTTGCTGTCTCGGTCTTCATCATCGAGACCCTGCCGGCGGAGCGGAGGAAGGCGTCGTCGTCGACCGCTTTACAGCGGTACCGGGCCGTGCTGACTGACCGTGTCTTCATCGGTGTCCTTCTGGTGGGAGGAATGAACTTCTCCGGACTGTTCTCCTACCTTTCGGCTTCGCCCTTCCTGTTCCAGGATGTCTACGGCCTCGACCCGCAACAGTATGGGCTGCTTTTCGCCGTGAATTCCCTGGGCATCGTCGCGGCGGTCCAGATCAGTGCGCGGGTGGTCCGCAGGGTGGGGCCGCAGTGGATCATCGCCGCTTCCACTGCCGCGATGCTGGTGATGGCGCTCTTGATGATCCTCTTCGACTACCTGGAGTTCGGTTTCTGGGGCACAGCGGTTCCGCTCTGGTTCTACATCTCGGCCGCGGGTTTCACCTTCCCGTGTGTCCAGGTGCTCGCCCTGGCCAACCACGGCGCGCAGGCCGGCACCGCGGCCTCGCTGCTCGGTGCGACCACCTTCGGCCTGGCCGGGGTGATCTCTCCGATAGTCGGGGTGCTCGGAATCGGTTCGGCGACGCCGATGGCGGGCGTGATGGCCGTGTGCATCGCCTTCGGGATTCTTTTCCTGTGGACCATCGTGCGGCCGCGGAGCGTCCCCTCCATTTCCTGAGGGCAGACGTCCCGCCGTGCCGCGCGTCAGCCCTTGGCGACGGCCCTTTCTGCCGTGCGAGTGATATTGCGCGCCATCGAGTAGAAGACCACGCCGTGGAAGGGCAGGACGCTCAGCCAGTAGAGCCGGCCGGCGAGTCCGCGGGGAAAGAACACCGCGCGCTGGCGGTATTCGCTCGCGCCGCCGTCGGGCACTACCGACAGCTCCAGCCACGCGCGCCCCGGAAGCTTCATTTCGGCCCGCAGCCGCAGCTTTTCACCGCGCACCAGTTCCTCCACGCGCCAGAAGTCGAGCGCCTCGCCCGCCATCAGGTCCGAGGAATGCCGGCGCCCGCGGCGCAGGCCAACCCCGCCCGCCAGCTTGTCCAGCCACCCGCGGGCCGCCCAGGCCACCGGCCAGGAATACCAGCCGTTCTCCCCGCCGATGCCCTCGATCACTTTCCAGACTTCGGGCGCGGGTGCGCTTGAGCGGAAGATGCGCTCGTCCTTGTAGACAGTGTGTCCGGCCCACTGCGGGTCGGAGGGCAGTGGGTCCGCGACCGCTTCCCGCAGGGAAGCCCCGGCCCAGCTCGTTTCGACCTCACCGGCACTCATCTTGTTGAGGGCGAGGTCGACGGCGGCGCGGTAGTCGGTCAGGCCGCCCTCCGGCTGTGGCAGGTAGTCATGGATATCCGATTCGGCGGTGACGGCGTCGTGCTGGAGGGATTCGATCAGCGGCATGGCCATGGCGCGCGGGATGGGAGTCACCAGGTTTACCCAGTGTCCGGCCAGGCGCGGGGTGAGGACCGGCAGGGCAAGGACGGTCCGCCGGGGCAATCCTGCGGCTTCCGCGTAGCGCTTCATCATGTCCGCGTAGGTTAGGACGTCACCCGAACCGATGTCGAAGGTGCGGTTGAGCCCCTCGGGGAGGTTCAGGGCGCCGAGCAGATAGGAGATCACGTCCCGGACGGCGATGGGTTCGATGCGGTTCAGCACCCACTTTGGTGCCGGCATGACGGGGAGGACATCAGCCAGATGCCGGATCATCTCGAACGAGGCGGAGCCGGAACCGATCACAACGCCGGCCTGGAACGCGACGGTGGGCACTCCGGAGGCCAGCAGCGCCTCCCCGACCGCCACGCGGGAGCGCATGTGGGTGGACAGCCTGACTCCCTCCGGGTGGAGGCCTCCGAGGTAGACGATGCGCTTCACCCCGGCGCGGGCCGCGGCGCCGGCAACCGTCTCGACAATCCCGGCCTCGCGCTCCTCGAATCCGCGCCCTGATCCCATCGAATGGACCAGGTAGTAGAGCGTGTAGACGCCCTCGCAGGCGCGGTCCATGGTGTCGGCATCCTGGAGGTCGCCCTCGATCACCTCGACCTGTGCCGCCCACGGGACGTCACGCAGCTTCTGCGGAGACCGCACCACCACGCGCACACGGCGGCCGTCCTCCACGAGCCGGGAGACAAGGCGGCCGCCGATGTAGCCGGTGGCACCCGTGACGAGGACTAGATCATCTTTCAGCATGGGGCAACAGTAGCGGCACATGCTGGACGCCCGATGGGAGCGATGAAAAGAAAGGCTCCTGACCGGCGTTGATGCAGGTCAGGAGCCTATTTGCTCCCCCGACTGGACTTGAACCAGTAACCCTTCGATTAACAGTCGAATGCTCTGCCAATTGAGCTACGGGGGAAAGCAGCGAGATCAACTTTACATAGGAAAAGCGGTGAAGTGAAATTGATCGGCAGCTAGTCGGAGCGCAGCGCGCGGCGTTCCATTTCGAGCTGCATCAGCTCCCGGTTCAGCTGCTGGAACAGGGACGGATCAGCCGACGGGTCCAGGCGTTGAAGGGCGCCCAGCTTCTCGGCCTTGAGCCGGGTGATACGCAGTTCGGAGAGCCCGTTGAGGATGTCGCGGCAATACATTGCCAGCGCATCCGCGTCCTTTGCGGGCAACGGGGTCACCGCCAGTTCGCTGACGAAGCCCCGCAGCATCTCGGGGACCTCCTGACGCACCCGTTCCACCCAGTTCGACGCCGCCCCCGGCCCGTCAGTGCCGCCCGCTCCGGCTGCCCGGACGGCATCATGCAGGGCGGCATACGCAGGCACCGAGAAACGTGAATCGGCGAACCGTTCCCACTGGCTCTGATCAAGCAGTTGGGGGTACTGCAGGACCACCTCGAGCGCCTCCCGCTCCATCCGTGCCACCGGATCACGCGGGTCGGGACGGCTGAACTGCGGTGACTCGACAGCGGTTCCGTCCTGTTGCCGTCCGTTCTGCTGCCGCCCGTCCTGTTGCCTGCCGTCCTGCTGCCGCCCGTCCTGCTGCCTGCCGAATTCCCCGGGACGACGGCGGTTGTCCGCCGGGGCGCCCTGCCCGCCCCGTGCTTCCTGCGCCGGCTGCGCTGCCCGCTTGGCCGCTGACGCCACGGCTTGCGCCACCTGGTCCTCGCCCACAAACTGCATGCCGAGCCACCGGGACAGTTCCCGGGTGTAGACGGACCTGAGCGACACATCCCGGATGTTTGCGACAATCGGCGCCGCATGACGAAGAGCTTTCATCTGGCCCTCTCCGGTGGAGAGGTCAAACTGGTCGAAGGAAGCCTTGATGGCGAACTCGAACAGCGGGCGCCGTGTGCTGATGAGATCCTGGACGGCCTGGTCTCCCGCGGTCTGCCGGAGCTCGCACGGGTCTGCACCGCCGGCGCCGACCGCCACGTAGGTCTGGGCGTTGAACCGCTGGTCTTCCTCGAAGGCCCGCAGTGCGGCCTTCTGCCCTGCCGCATCGCCGTCGAAGGTGAAAATGACTTCTCCCCCGGTGCCGTCGTCGGACAGCAGCCGGCGCGCAATCTTGATGTGATCCGCACCGAAGGCGGTACCGCAGGTCGCGACGGCGGTGCCCACACCGGCCAGATGGCAGGCCATGACGTCGGTGTAGCCCTCCACCACCACGAGCTGCCGGCTCTTGGCGATCTCCCGCTTGGCGAGGTCGATGCCGTACAGCACCTGTGACTTCTTGTAGAGCGTGGTTTCCGGGGTGTTGAGGTATTTGGGACCCTGGTCATCCTCGTACAGCTTGCGCGCGCCGAATCCCACCGTGTCTCCGGTGATGTCCCGGATGGGCCACATGAGGCGTCCGCGGAAACGGTCATAGAACCGGCCGGCGTTGGTGGACGAGGTGCTGAACATCCCGGTCAGTTTCAGCTCATCCAGGGTGAAGCCGCGGCTGGTCAGGTGTTTGAGCAGGCCGTCCCACCCCTGCGGCGCGTAACCTACCCCGAAGTGCTCGGCTGCCGCGCGGTCAAAGCCGCGCTCCTGGAGGAAAGCGCGCGCCGTGGCGGCTTCCTGGGTCAGCAGCTGGTCCCGGTAGAACTCAGCGGCGATCTTGTGCGCATCCAGCAGCCGCTGCCGCCTGCCGGTGTCCTCCCGGCGCGGTCCGGTGCCGCCGTCCTCGTAGCGCAACTCGAACCCGATGCGTGCCGCGAGCTTCTCCACGGTCTCCGCGAAGGAGGTGTGGTCCATCTTCTGGACAAAGGAGATGACGTCGCCGCCCTCACCGCAGCCGAAGCAGTGGTAGGACCCCATCTGGGGGCGCACATGGAACGACGGCGAGCGCTCGTCGTGGAACGGACACAGCCCCTTCCAGGAGCCCACTCCTGCGGATTTGAGGGTGACGTAGCCGTCGACGACTTCCTTGATGTCGGTGCGCTGGCGAACCTCATCGATGTCTTCGCGCTTGATGAGTCCGGCCATGCTCTCCAGTCTAGGCGTGCGGGGTTCCGGCTCACGCCGTGGGTTGAATGCCTGTGGGCAATTCCTACCAGAGCGCGGGAACGGGCCCGACAACCCTCTCGTGCAGGGCAAGCGCTGAAGCATCCGTAAGGGATGCGACCTGGTCGATGACCACGCGGAGGCGGGCGTCGTCGTCGTCGGCTTCGCGCCAGTCAGAGGCGAACATGGGCTCGAGGTAGCGGTCCCCGGACGCGGCCATCTGCTGCACCAGCGAGGTGAGGACCTCGCGTTGCCGCTCATAGACGGGCTGGCGGTGGACGCTGGTCATGACGTAGGTGGTGGCCAGGCCCTTCATGACGGCGATCTCCGTGACGGTGTCCTCGGGAACCACCATTTCGGCCGCGTACCGGGTGAGCGGGTCGGTGCCGTAGATGCCCCGGGTGGTTTCCAGCGCGCTCAGGCAGAAACGCCCGATGAGCTGGCTGGTCATGTTCTTCAGGGCTGCCATGGCCCTGCGGCTGCCGTCAGCCTCGCGCACCCAGACGTCCGTCGCTTCAAGCCGCGCCAGGGCGGCGTCGACGGCGGCGGGATCCGAGTGTGGCAGGTACCACTGCTGGGTGTACCCGACCACCCGTGCGCGCTGGTCCGGATTGTCCATCCACTTGAGCTGGAAGTGACCGGCGACAATGGCGTCCTCGACGTCGTGGACCGAGTAGGAGATGTCATCGGCGAGGTCCATCACCTGGGCCTCAAGGCAGGACCTGCCGGCGGGCGCCCCCTGCCGGAGCCACGTGAAGACCGGGAGATCATCCTCGTAGGCGCCGAACTTGGACGTTCGGTGCCCATGGATGACCGGCGCGTCCGAAGCGGTCCAGGGGTACTTGCAGGCGGCGTCGAGGCTGGCGCGGGTCAGGTTCAGCCCTGCGGGCTCGCCGTCCGCACGGATGACCTTCGGCTCCAGCCGGGTCAGGAGCCGGAGGGTCTGGGCGTTGCCCTCGAACCCGCCGATGGAGTGCGCCAGGTCATTCAGCGTGGCCTCCCCGTTGTGGCCGAACGGCGGATGGCCGAGGTCATGGGACAGGCAGGCGGCGTCGACGATATCGGGATCGCAGCCAAGGGACCGGCCGAGTTCGCGTCCCACCTGAGCCACTTCGAGGCTGTGCGTCAGCCGGGTCCGGACAAAGTCATCAGTGTCCGGTGCGACAACCTGGGTCTTCGCCCCCAGCCTTCGCAGGGCCGAAGAGTGAAGCACTCGGGCGCGGTCCCGCTCGAAGTGGGTGCGGTGGAGGCTTTTGGGCGGCTCGTCCACCCAGCGCTGCATGTCCGCGTCCGTGTAGCCCGGCGTGACCGGCGACTGGTTGGCCGCGGCGGAATCCCGCATGTACTCCCCTGTCCTATCCACCGGATACGTCGACTTCCGCTGCGGCGATGTCCGCCTGCTGGTCGGCGTTGAGCTGGCGTGCCTCGAGCCACCGTTCCGGCAGCGCGGTGCGTTTCGGTGAGCCCGCCCGCCCGCGTGGGCCCTCGGCGTCGGCTCCCGGGTACGGCGAGGTGCGGTCCAGTTGGTCCAGCAGGCCGCGCAGCACCTCAAGGGTGGGAACCGTGGCGAGCGCGGCGCGCAGGTCGCCGCCCACCACGTAACCCTTGAAGTACCAGGCCATGTGCTTGCGGATGTCGCGCAGCGCCATCATCTCGTTGCCGAACGTGTCGACCAGCAGTTCCGCATGCCGGTAGACGGTGTCGGCGACCTGGCCGAGGCCCGGCCGGTGCCGTTCGTCGCTGCCCTCGAAGGCGTTCATCAGGTCTCCGAACAGCCACGGCCGGCCCTGGCACCCGCGGCCGATGACGACGCCGTCGACGCCGGTCTCGCGCACCATCGAGATGGCGTCTTCCGCACTCCAGATATCGCCGTTGCCCAGCACGGGGATGTCCGGGAGGGACTCACGCAACTCCGCGATCGCATTCCAGTCGGCCTTGCCGGAGTAGAACTGGGACGCGGTGCGTCCATGCAGCGCGACGGCGGCCACACCGGCGTCGCGCGCTATCTTTCCGGCCTCACGGAAGGTCAGGTGGTCTTCGTCGATACCCTTGCGCATCTTGATGGTCAGCGGGATGTTTCCGCGGGAGGCTTCCCGGACCGCCGTCTGCACGATGGAGGTGAAGAGGTCGATCTTCCAAGGCAGCGCCGCTCCCCCGCCCTTCCGTGTGACCTTCGGAACGGGGCAGCCGAAGTTGAGGTCGATGTGGTCGGCGCGGTCTTCCTCCACGAGGATGCGGACCGCGGCACCGACGGTCTTGGGATCCACACCGTACAGCTGGACGGAACGCACCTTTTCATCCTCGTCATGGGAGATGATGCGCAGGGACTCCGGGTTGCGCTCAACCAGGGCGCGGGACGTCACCATCTCGGAGACGTACAGCCCGCCCCCGTACTCGCGGCAGAGCCGCCGGAATGCCGTGTTGGTGATGCCGGCCATGGGAGCAAGAACCACCGGGGTGTTCACGGTGATGCCGCCCAGGCGCAGGGGCGGCAGGTCAAGCCGCGTGGCGGTAGTTGTCGGTGCAGTGCTCACCCGTCCATTGTCGCAAGACGGGGCAAATCGGGGGCGGGTGCGGTTCAGCGCTCCCTCTGTCCGCGCAGCTCCCTGCGGCTGGGCAGCGGATCGGCCGGAACACCGCCGGCGTGCGTGTGGACCGATTCCTCGGCTGCCAGCACGGCGGGAGTGGGTTCATCCGCTGCGTGGCCCGCAGGAGGGTGGTGCACCGCCCTGGCGCCCACGGCCTTGACCACTAGAACGGCGATCAGCGTGGTGACGGGGATGGCGAGCACCAGCCCGATCGACCCGACCAGCGTGCGCACCACCTCCTCGACAAGTTCGCCGCTGGTCAGGGTGCTCACCAGTGAACTGTCCTGCAGGGATACCAGGATCAGCAGGGGCAGGGCAGCGCCGGCGTAGGCGAAGGCAATGGTGTAGACGGTTGAGGCGATGTGGTCGCGGCCAATCCGCATGGCCCCCGCGAACAGGCGGCGCGTGGAGGTACCCGGCGCCAGTTCGTACAGTTCCCACACGGCCGATGACTGCGTGATGGTCACGTCGTTCAGCACGCCGAGCCCGGAGATGATCAGCCCGCAGAGGATGATTCCGGACAGTGAGACTTCCGGTGCGGCGTTGATCAGTGCGCTGGAGCTGTCGCTGCCGACGCCGGTGAGGTTTGCGGTGTCGGTTGCCCACGCTGCGAGCAGCGCCGTGATCGCCAGCCCGAAGATTGTGCCCAGCAGAGCCGTCGAGGTCCGGGCGGAGAAGCCGTGAGCGAAATACAGCACTCCGAACATGATCACCACCGAGCCCACGAGGCCCACCAGCAGCGGTGGTTTTCCCTCCACCAGTCCGGGCAGCATGAACTGCGCCAGCACGATCAGCGCACCGACCAGCCCGATGATGGCCCGCAGCCCGCGCCAGCGGGCCACGGATACGACGACGACGGCGTACAGCACCGCGAGCGCCGCCACCGGGAGGGTGCGGACGAAGTCCACGAAGATATAGGGCGCGCCGGCCCCGCTGATCACCCCGTCCAGGTTGAGGTAGCGGATTGAATCACCCGCCTCCACCTGCCCGGAGCGGGCAATCTCCGGATTGAGCTCAACCGGCACGAGTGAGCCGCCGGCGTCGGGCTGGGTGTGGGCCACCAGGCACTGCTGGGCCTCGCCGCCCGCGTCCACCGTCGGCTGGGAGGACGGGCAGTCCTCCAGGACCACCCGCTGGACCGTTCCCACGTCCATGGACGTGCCCGGTGCCGTTGCGAGCGGGTCTGCTACCTGGATGCCGGAAGCGTCGCTGCCGGGCCACAGCAGGATCATTCCGAGAAGCGTGATGACGCCGAGCGGAACGAGGATCGCGGACAGGAGGAAATTTGCGCGTCTGCGCGTTCCCATCAGCGCGGCCTTCTGCTCCGAACTGGGAGGAGAAGCGGCCCCGTCCGACGGATGGATATGGCTGTGGCCCACAACTCGCCCTTCAGTGTTGTTGTACCGGTGGCAGGATGGAAACCTTCCCTCCTGCCTGCGTAGTCCCCTGAGGATTCTACGCAGGAGGACGGACGGCTCCGGGGAAGCGGCGGGTCGCGGGCCGGGGTGCTGGTGAGAGACGGAGGATGCATGGCGAAGGAACGGTTCAGCGAGGCCGACGAAAAGACGGCCGGCGCGATGGTGCATGCGCCGGAGGTGATGATCCGGCCGGCGTCGGCTGCTGTGCGCGGTGTTGCGCTGGTACTCCATGGCGGGCGCGCCAACAGCTTTGAGCCCGTGCGGTCACGCCATCTGAGCCCGGCCCGGATGATCCCCTTCGCGCGACTGCTCTCCGCGTGGGGTTCTCCTGCCGGCCTTGAGACCTGGAACCTGCGGAACCGGGTACGCGGCTGGAACGGCGAGGAGATGTCGCCGCTGCATGACGCGCGGTGGGCGCTGGAGCGGATTCATGACCGGCATCCGGACGTTCCCGTCTACCTGTTGGGCCATTCGATGGGCGGGCTGACGGCCCTCTGCACTGCCGACGATCCGCAGGTGCGCGCCGTCGTCGCCCTCGCTCCATGGGTGGACAGCACTACCCCCGTGCAGCAGGTTGCGGGTCGCCGGGTGCTCATTGTGCACGGTGACCGTGACCGCTGGACCTCCCCCAGACAGTCCCAGCGGTACGCGCAGCGGATCCAGCACATCGCCGACGACGTACGCTACGTGACCATGACCGGTGCGGGGCACTTCATGCTCAGCAAGCTTCCCCTCTGGCATGAGCTCAGTGCGTCCTACCTGCTGGACAGTTTCGCCCGTGACACCGGCGCCCCGGTGAATCCGCGGCACCTGCGCCGCGCTGCCGATGTGCTGGCGCAGCCTTCACCGCTCGGAGGGACGCTGTGACGGGCTTCCCGCTGCCCGCGTTCCCGCTGCCCGCGTTTCTAGCGGGCTTCGGACTGTCGGTGGTGGCCGTCGTCGTACTGCTGGCGGTTGTGTTTGCCGTGGCGGTGGCGCAGAAGCGACACTCCGTGATCGATACGGCCTGGGGGCTCGGCTTCGTGGTGGTTGCGGCGGTGACCTTCCTGGCGTCGGCGGGCGACGGTGCCACGCTCCTCGGTATGCTGCGGCACGAAGCCGGC
>NZ_KI914613.1:22177-27977 GCF_000520475.1 Arthrobacter sp. 35/47 | reverse complement strand
GGCGACGGTGACGACGGCCGCCGCTGGCTCATGCTCACCCTCACTGCCGCCTGGGGCCTCAGGCTGGCCGTCCACATCGGCTGGCGTGCACGCGACGGCAAGGAGGACCCCCGCTACGAGGACATGCTCGGCGACGCGCCCGGTTCCCGCAACGTGTACGCGATCCGGAGGGTTTACCTGCCCCAGGGTGCCGTGATGCTCTTCGTATCACTCCCCGTCCAGGTGGCCATGTATGCGCAGGGTGCGGTGGGCTGGCTGGGGTGGCTGGGCGCGGCGGTATGGCTGGTGGGCTTCGCGTTCGAAACGATCGGCGACGCCCAACTCACCGCGTTCAAGAGGAATCCGGCCAACCGCGGAACCGTCCTGGACACCGGGCTCTGGCGGTACACCCGGCACCCCAATTATTTCGGGGACGCGGTGGTGTGGACCGGGCTGTTCCTCGTGGCTGCGGATTCCTGGCCGGGCGTGCTGACAATCCTCTCGCCGGCACTGATGTACTGGGCGCTGGCCAACAAGACCGGCAAGCCGCTGACCGAGGAGCGCATGGGGGCGCGGCCCGGGTACCGCGAGTATGTGGCGAATACCAGCGGCTTCTTCCCGCTGCCGCCCAAACCGGGCCGCGGCGCCTGAGTTTTGCGGGGTCAGTCGCTGACGACCCGCGTTTCGGCGACCACCCTGGCCGACCCGGCGGCGATCAGGGGCTCCAGCACCTCGACCAAAGCGGCCATGGAGTCATCCACCTCGACCTGCACGGGGTACTGGTACACGAGCATCGCCAACAGAGAGGCCACGGCGGCGGACTGTTCGCTTGCCCGCAGTGCGGTGTCGTAGCCGATCAGCACGTCGGCCGGTGCGTCCGTGCGGCTCTGCGTATAGCTCAGCGCAAACGCGGCGATTGTCCCGCCGTCCGCCTTCGGCCTGTCCCGCAGCACCACGGCGCCGCCCGCGCCGGCGGTGTCGCCGAGCAGGAACTGCTGCGCCTGCCCGAGGGTCATGTCCGCGGGGTCCCAGGCGTGGACGGCGTTGTACCACCCGGTCACCGCCGTGGTGAGTTCAACGGAACCGGTGGCGGCCTCTTCAAGCTGCGGGCCGGCGTCGTCCGCGAAGTTCGGTACGGCAAGCGCGCCGGGAGCCACCTCGATAATCCGGGAGCGCTGGATCTCGCGGAAGCCGGCGGCCTCCGCGAAGGCGGCTCCGGTGGAGCCCGGTACTACCTTTGCCCGCAGCGTGGAAACGCCCGACGGCGACTGGCCGGCTTCGTGCCGCAGCATACCGAGGAGCGTGGCACCGATCCCGGCGCGACGGTGGTCGCCGGCCACCTCCACGTAAGCCCAGAGCCGCTGGTTGTGCAGCCTCGGTTCGAAGACGTAGCCCGCGGCGACGGGCACGGCGACCCCGCCAACTGCGTCCTCCGCCACGATGCAGCGGAGCCACGGTGAATCCGAGGACGGCCGGAAGAGCCCGCGCGACTGTTCAGCCTGAGGGGTTTCCGGGCCTCCCCACACCTGCAGAAGTTCGAGGTCGTCACCCTCACGCCAGGGCCGGTACCGGACCGCCACTTAGGCGCCCACCAGACGCTGTGCGAGGTAGCCCTCGACCTTGTCGAGGGAGACGCGTTCCTGTGCCATGCTGTCCCGCTCCCGGATGGTCACTGCCTGGTCGTCGAGGGTGTCGAAGTCCACGGTGATGCAGAAGGGTGTGCCGATCTCGTCCTGGCGGCGGTAGCGGCGGCCGATGGCTCCGGCGTCGTCGAAGTCGATGTTCCAGTTCCTGCGCAGCTGCGCGCCGAGGTCCTTCGCCTTGGGTGAGAGGTCCTCGTTGCGGCTGAGCGGGAGCACCGCGGCCTTCACCGGGGCGAGCCGCGGATCGAGCTTGAGTACGGTGCGCTTGTCCACGCCGCCCTTTGCGTTGGGGGCCTCATCTTCGGCGTAGGAGTCCACGAGGAACGCCATGAAGGAACGGGTCAGGCCCGCGGCAGGCTCAATGACGTACGGGGTGTACCGCTCATTGGTGGCCTGGTTGAAGTAGCTCAGTTCCGTGCCCGAGTGCTTCGAGTGGGTGGAGAGGTCAAAGTCGGTGCGGTTGGCGATGCCCTCCAGCTCGCCCCACTCCGAACCGGAGAAGCCGAAGCGGTATTCGATGTCCGTGGTGCCCTTGGAGTAGTGGCTCAGCTTCTCCTGCGGGTGGACGAAGAGGCGCAGGTTGTCCGGGTTGATGCCGAGGCCGGTGTACCAGTCGAAGCGCTCCTTGATCCAGTACTCATGCCATTCGTCGTCGGTTCCGGGCTCAACGAAGAACTCCATCTCCATCTGCTCGAATTCGCGGGTGCGGAAGATGAAGTTTCCGGGCGTGATCTCGTTGCGGAAACTCTTGCCGATCTGGCCGATGCCGAACGGCGGCTTCTTGCGGGAGGTGGTGAGCACGTTGTTGAAGTTCACGAAGATGCCCTGCGCCGTTTCCGGGCGCAGGTAGTGCAGGCCCTCCTCGTTGGCCACCGGCCCGAGGAAGGTCTTGAGGAGGCCGGAGAACTCCTGCGGCTCGGTCCACTCCCCGCGGGTTCCGCAGTTGGCGCAGGCGATGTCCTTCAGCCCGTTTTCCGGTGCGCGGCCCTTCTTTTCCTCGTACTCTTCCTCGAGGTGGTCCGCGCGGTAGCGCTTGTGGCAGGACAGGCATTCCACCAGCGGGTCGGAGAACACCTCGACGTGGCCGGATGCTTCCCAGACCTGACGGGGCAGAATCACCGAGGAATCAAGGCCGACGACGTCCTCCCGCCCGCGGACCATCGACTGCCACCACTGGCGCTTGATGTTTTCCTTCAGCTCGGCGCCGAGGGGCCCATAGTCCCAGGCCGACCGGGACCCGCCGTAGATTTCACCGGCCTGGAAGACGAAGCCACGCCGCTTGGCGAGGGAAATGATTGGGTCCAGGGCGGAAACCTGCTTGGCCACGATAATGCCATCCTCTGCATGTTTGGACAGGCCGCTGGGTGCGGTCGTCGATGTGCCGCCGGGCACGCCTGAGCCTACGAGGGCTGGCGCGGGGCCGGACGGGCGAAGCTACCACCCTAGCCTACCGAAACGGCGACGGCGGCGAGCCCGTCCGGACGCGCAGTTCCTGCCTTTGGCGGCAGGGATGGAACATCTGGGGCTAAGGTCAACCTTGCGGGTCCGGCAGCGTAGCCGCACCCCCGGTTCTACGATCGAGAGGAAGCAGCATGGCAGGGAATGTGGTTGTTGGAGTCGATGGAAGCGACACCGCGTATAAGGCCGCGTCACGGGCAGCGACTCTTGCCGGGCAGCTCGGAGCCGAGCTGGTGGTACTGAGCGCGCACATCACGGGCAACACGGAAATCGTCAAGATCGGAAGCGAGACCTGGATCCTTGACGATGCTGAGAGGGCGCTGGAGCTTGCCGAAGATGTTGCGGCCAAGCTGCTGGTGGACCACCCCACGGTGACGGTCCGTCCCGCCGCCGGACGGGGCAAGCCGCAGGATGTCCTGATGGAGGAGGCCGAGCGGACGGGTGCGGAACTCCTGGTGGTCGGCAACGTGGGCGTCAAGGGGCTGGGGCGCGTTCTGGGCAGTGTTGCCTGGAGCGTGGTCCATAACGCACCGTGTGACGTGCTGGTGGTGAAGACCGCCTCGTGAAGCCAGCCTGCTGAAGCCCGCGCCATGAAGCCCGCGCCCTGGCTCCGGGCACGGAGACTGGACGCGGGCTTCAGCCGTTGCAGGGTGTGGCGCCGTTACCGCCGCCTGAGGATTCCGCGGAGGATTCCGCCCACGCCGCCTGATCCGCCACGGCTGACTCCGCCGCGTCCGGTACCCATTCCGCCGGTCCGCGGTGTGCGTCCCGTGGTTCCGCCTGACCTGCCTGTGAAGCGGCCCGCGGCACCCCTGATGATGTTGCTCAGTCCCATGAGAATCTCCTTAGTCCGGAACGGCCTGCCCACTTGGGACTCCGAACCTTACCCCCCTTCGCGTGGGTTTTCTACCGTTTACTACTGACCGGTAGCGGCCCCTTGACGGGCCCGGATAACTGTCCATACATTGAGCAAACCCCCTGTGGCGTGATCCGCGTCACAGGGGGTTCCAGTGCCTGCAACCGCAGGCGCACCTTTGCGACAGAAGGAACAACGGTGGTCCCTCACGCTCTACCTCAGCGCGCCCATTTTGGGCGAGCATCACTCGCATTTCTCGGTGGACTGGCACTCGTTGCCACCGGCGGCCTGGCGGCAACTGCCGGACCGACGTACTCCAACAGCAGCAACAACACCTCTGAAAAGCTGCGTACCGCCGTCTCGGTGGACCGCGTGGCCGCCCACCTCGACGCGCTGGACACCATCGCGCTGGCACACGGCGGGACGAGGGTGTCCGGCACCCAGGGTTACAACGACTCGGTGGACTACGTCGTCGGGAAACTGCAGGCCGCCGGGTACAAACCCGTGGTGCAGCCGTTCACGTTTCCGTTCTTCCAGGAGTTGAGTCCCTCGGTTCTGGCGCAGACCAGCCCGGAGCCGCAGGTGTACCCGGCCGGATCCTTCGCAACGATGACCTATTCGGGGGCTGGGGACGCGACCGGGCCAATCATCACGGTCGACACCACCGGCGCCGTCGGTTCCACCGGTACCAGCGGTTGTGAGGCGGCGGATTTCGCCGGTTTCACTCCCGGATCGATAGCACTGATGCAGCGCGGCAGCTGCTCGTTTGCGCAGAAGGCCAGCAACGCTGAAGCAGCCGGGGCCACTGCCGCTGTCATTTTCAACACCGGGCTGCCGGGCAGCACGGGACCGATCGCGGGCACGCTGAGCGCTCCGGGCATCGGGATTCCCGTGCTGGGCGCAAGCTACGAGGTAGGCACCGGCCTGATGGGTGACAGCGTCACCGGACAGGTCTCCACGGACACCATCTCCGAAAACCGTGAGACCTTCAACGTGCTCGCGGAGACCGCGACCGGTAACGCCGACAATGTGGTGATGGTGGGGGCCCACCTCGACAGCGTCGTCGCCGGCCCCGGCATCAACGACAACGGAACCGGCAGTGCGGCCATCCTTGCCGTCGCCGAGGCAATGCGGAAGGTTGAGACCGTCAACAAGGTCCGCTTCGCCTGGTGGGGTGCGGAAGAGCATGGGCTCCTCGGCGCACACCACTACGTCAATGACCTTGCGGCGTCGGGGGAACTGGCCAGGGTGGGCCTTTACCTGAACTTCGACATGATCGGTTCAGCGAACTTCGGCCGCTTTGTGTACGACGGCGATAATTCCGCTTTCCCGGTGGGCCCCGGCGCGGCTGCCGGCCCAGCTGGTTCCGGCCAGATCGAGCAGGATTTCCACAACTACTTCGCGGCGGAGGGCCTGCCCTCGGGCGAGACAGCCTTCAGCGGGCGGAGCGACTACGGACCGTTCATTGCCCGGGGAATCCCGGCCGGCGGTCTGTTCACGGGCGCCGAGGGAATCAAGACCGAGGAGCAGGCCAATTTGTTCGGCGGGGTTGCGGGGCAGCCCTATGATTCCTGCTACCACGCGGCCTGTGACGACACCGGCAACGTCAGCATCGAGTCACTGGACCAGATGAGCGACGCGATCGCACACCTGACGCTGACCTACGCGATGAATACCTCAGCGGTGAACGGCGTCGGCGGCGATGAGAAGGGCAACTTCAAGCAGGGTGGCCCCTATGAGGGCAATCCTCTCGGCGGCGGCACGGAAAGCGGCGGCGGACTCCATCCGGAGCACGACCACGACGCCGAACTGGCAGACCACTAACAGTCCGGAATGACAGGCGGGACGGGACCACCACTGCGGT
>NZ_KI914613.1:18311-22077 GCF_000520475.1 Arthrobacter sp. 35/47 | reverse complement strand
ACTGCGGTCCCGTCCCGTCCTGCTGTTGCTGGAGCCCAATGGAGTCAGGAGCGCCGCTGCAGGCCCCGGTTCCACGGCAGCGTGGTGAGAATGATTGCCCCCAGGGCCAGAATGGGCCCCGCCACCGTGGCGAAGACGACGACGGTACCCGGCGTGGGAATCACAAGGTCCAGCGCGAGTGAACCCAGCAGCTGGCCTGCGATCATTCCGAGGCCGGTGAGCAGCACGCCGAGGGATCGCACTAGGAGGGCGCCGATACCGATGAAAATGCACCCCATCGGTCCGCCCAGGTAGTACCACCATTGTTCCGGCAGTGGTTCGGGCGGGCCGGCTACCAGCAGCTTCACAAGCCAGGCCAGGAGCAGCACGGAAGATCCGGCAATGAAGTTCATCAGCGTCGCCGTGATGGGGGTGCCGTAGTGCACTGCGGCTGTCCCGTTCATGGCCTGCTGGAAGCTCACCAGAATGCCCGCAGTGATGGGGAGCAGGAGCGGGAGGATGAGCGCCGCCGTCGTGCCTGTTCCTTCGAGCCGCGGTGAGACTGCCCAGACCACAGCGGCCACGGTGAGCAGGACGCCGATGACACGCATGGGAGTGATTACACGCCTGCCTCCCGGCCCGATGCCTGCGCGGTCCACCGCAAGTCCGCTGAGCGTCTGGCCCATCACCGCAGCAACGGTGAACAGCGCCACTCCGAGCAGCGAGATGGTGAGCGCCTGGGAAAAGACGAACAGTGCGCCGATGGTTCCGGCAGCAAGGTAGATGCGTGGGAAGCGCCGCTCGCGGACTGCAGGGACCAGTTGCGCCAGGCCGGCTCGTCCCCGTGGGAGGAGGAGTGAAATCAGGATCATCAGCACCAGTCCGGTGCCGAAGCTGATCAACGCGGCCGCCAGTCCGTCTCCGAGTGTCTGGCCGAGCGCACCGTTGATCCTGCTCTGGAGCGGGATGGCCACTCCGGAGACCACCGCCAACGGGAGACCGATTACGGCAGGAAGGTGGCGGGCGTGGGGCACCCGTTAACCCTAGGGCACCGATCTGTGCGATCAGCCCGTTCCCGGCAGGCATGATGTAACTATGAGCAACAACACTGAAGTGGCGATCCGCGATTCGATGATCCGGCTGGGGCAGCTGGTCAAGCTGGCGAACCTTGCCGAGGATGGCGTGGAAGCCAAGGAGCTGATCGAGAACGGCCTGGTCAAGGTCAACGGTGAGATCGAGGACCGCCGCGGACGCCAAATCCACCCCGGCGATACGGTGACCGTCAACGGCGTTACCGTGACGGTGACCGCCGGGTAAACCTGGACCCGGAGGGCTATTCCGCCTGCGGGTTGCCCAGCGGCCGTGTCTCGCTCGGGTCCAGCTCGCACACTGCCACGAGAAAGTCCGACGACGGTGTCCAGACGCGCAGATCCCACGTCGCCAGCCGTACGGCCACGGAGAAACCTGCGGCGGCGGCATCGGTGAAGAACTCGTCTGCGGTGTAGCGGCGTTCCGCGCCGAATCCTACGACCAGGCGCCCGTCGGGACGCAGATGGCGGGACAGTCGGTTAAGTACCTGCGGCGCCGTGCCCGGAGCTACGAACGCCAGGACATTGCCGGTGCACACGATCACGTCGAAGGGCTCCGCGATGCCGTGGGCCGGCAGGTCCAGGACGGTCAGGTCATCCACGAGCCACTCGGAGCCGGGGTGTGCTGCGCGGGCGGCGTCCACGAGCTCCGCGTCAGCATCAACCCCGACGACGGCATGTCCACGCCGGGCGAGTTCACCGCCAACGCGGCCCTGCCCGCACCCGGCGTCCAGGATCCGCGCGTTGCGGGGAGCCAGTGCGTCGATGAAGCGTGCTTCGCCGTGCAGGTCTGCGCCCTGCGCCGCCAACCGCTCGAAATGCCGGATGTAGGCGGCAGACCGGCTGGGGTTGCCGCGCTTTTCCGCTTCCCAGAGGGTTTCCTTTGTCACTGGCTCTTTGCTTTCTGGCCGGTTCTCACTGGCCCTTTGTGCCTGGGAGGATGGTCAGCGGGATAGTGGGGTCCGGCTGACGCCTGGTACGCAGATCTGCAGGAATTCGCGTACGTGTCCGAGTTCCTGGGCGTTGATGCTGTGGTACATCCCCGCGTAGAGCACTTTGGTCAGCTTGGTGTGGCGGTTCAGCCAGGCGTGGGTGAATTCGATGCGATCTGCGGAGATGACGGGGTCTTCCTGGTCGCGGCCCCAGAAGAACGGCACCCGGTTCTTCTCCAGTTCTTCATCCCGGAAGAATTCGTTGCCTTCTGCGGGGACCACAAAGCCGGAAAGACCGACGACGGCGGCATAGTCGTTCGGTCGGGCACGGAGCATGGAGCTTGCCACTGCCATTCCCATGGAGAAGCCGAGCAGGGTCACGCTCGAGTGTCCGTCCTTGATGGAGTCCACCCAGTCGATGACCTCCTGAACAGCGGAAGTAACTTTGTCGATGGAATAGGCGGCGTCCTGCATCAGCGGAAACCAGGTGAATCCGGGGCCCTGTGCGACCGGGGCGCGGACCGACGCGACCGTGAACTCGTCCGGCAGGAAGTCGAGGATCCCCATCAGGTCTTCCTCGTTGGCCATGTGCCCGTGGAGCAGAACCAGGAGCGGGGTGCCCGAACGCTTCTCTTCGGTATTGGACCAGACAACAACGGGGGCAGTCCCGGAGGCAGACGTGGAGGAGCCAACAGGTGCGGAGAAATTCGTCATTGCTCCATAGTGGCATGTTCAGCGCAGCCGCGATCAGAGGCTGCGCTGATGGAAGGCGGTGCGACGGAAGGCAGCGCGACGGGAGGCGGCGCGATCGGGGCGGTGCGAACGGTGCGGTGCAACGGGAAGCAGCGCGACGGGAAGCAGCGCGACGGGAAGCAGCCTGCGCCTTGCTAGCGCGGCCTCAACCAACCCCTGTTAGAAGGGTGGTGGTGGTTCGGGGAGGGTGGTGTAGGTTTTCCCGCCCAATGACGTGATGTACGGGTCACCGCGCTCGTCTATGCCGGCGGGCCAAATCCCTTCGGTTTTCATCATGTGGTGGAGTTTGCATTTGGGTCCGAGGTTCTCCAGCGCGGTGTGTCCGCCGTGGGCCCAGGGGGTGAGGTGGTCGATTTCGCAGGTCCAGGACGACCGGTTACACCCCGGATGCATACAGGTGGGGTGGGTGATCCTGACCCAGTCCTGGAGGTGTTTGGGTGGCCGGTACCGGTCCCGGCCGACGCTGAGCACCGCCCCGGTTTCCGGGTGGACCAGGATCCGGGTGAAACTCGGGGCATGCGCGGCAAGGCTGCGCGCGGTGTCCGGGTCGATCGGACCGTACCCGTCCAGCAACCCGTTCGCACACCCGGACACGTCCTGAACCCCAGTACCGGAACTCGCGGCGGCGCCGCGTTCCGCGCTGTTTCCGCCGAAGCCCTTACCGCCGCCAGCTCCTGCGCCGGTGCCGTGGTCGGTGGTGTCGGTGGTGTCCTCCGCGTCGGTGGGGAGGTTTTGCCAGTCACTTCGCTTATGTCCCAGGAGGGTCATGACCGGAACGGTGACGAACACGCTCGCCCCGATCCCACGGAACCCGGTGCCTTTCCTCACATCCCCTTCACAGGTGTGAGTCAGGACATCGGCGAACACATCGGCCCGTAACTGGGACAGCGTCCGGGGCTCAGTGGGGCCTTGGAGGGAGCGGGCGGCGGCATCGACCCGATTGAAAATCCCGTGCGCCTGCTCCGCCGGCAGATACGCACCCAGCCATGCCATCCCGTCCTGCTCCGGCTGAAC
>NZ_KI914613.1:7141-17141 GCF_000520475.1 Arthrobacter sp. 35/47 | reverse complement strand
AAGCCGGATATCGAGGTGGATCCGGTTTTTCGCGGTTCGCTTCGGAGCCGGCTCGGGACACAGCTCAAGAATTGGCCCCCCACGCGATGGGTGGCTCAGGGAACGAAATTCTCCTTGCACTGAAGTCCATCCGGTCAACCAGGACCAGAACTCCGCGTCACGGTCCGGGTCTGCGGAATCGAGCGGTAGCGCTGCTATTGGGCCGGTATCGCCATAGGCTCCCCGGTCCTTCAGTACACAGAAGGGATTGCCCTCCGGATCGGCAAGTACAACCCAGGGGACATCACCCTGGCCGATGTCGAGATGTGACGCTCCCAGTCCGAGCAGCCGGGCAGTCTCCGCAGCCTGATCGGCGCCTCCGTGAAGGTCCAGGTGGAGCCGGGCCTCCGACAAGGGAAGATCGGGGACACGCTGGAAGCACAAATCAAGCACCGGGCCGCCTTCAACGGTCAGCCGGGTCTCATACCCGTCAGCTGAATCGGTCAGCCGCTCGCAGCCGAGCGCGGCCTCCCAGAACCGGCCCAACCGTCGCGGCTCGACCGCGTCAAAGACAATGTTCTCCAGATACATGGCACACACGGTAACCAGCACCCGGTTCCATCTCAAGGATTCGCGGGCGAGGTGGAAGGGGCAGGCTACCTGCCGTCGTCGTCGTTATAGAAAGCAGCCACCAGCGCAGGCTCCAGCTGTGCGATTTCGGTCAGGAAGGCATCGTGGCCGATCGGTGAGGTGATCGTATGCACCGGGACGTTTCCCGGCAGCGCGGAGGCGAGCTCATGGGACTGGGCAGGCCAGTAGAGCCGGTCGGAGTCGACGGCGGCAATGAAGAAGCGGGCGGTGGTGTCCGCCAGCGCATCGGCGAGGCCGCCCCTGTCACGGGCGACGTCGTGGCTCATCAGCGCTTCGGTGAGGATCACGTAGCTATTGGCGTCGAACCGGCGAACCAGTTTGTCCGCCTGATGATCGAGGTAACTTTCCACCTGGTATCGGCCGCGTCCGTCAGGCACTGCAGATCCGAAGGGCTCCTCGATGCCCTGCGCCGCGCGTCCGAACCGGTGGGACAACTCGGCTTCGGAGCGGTAGGTGATGTGTGCGATGCGCCGTGCCAGTCCGAGACCGGCTTCCGGGCCCGGGCTTCCGTAGTAATCGCCCCCCGCGAACTGCGGATCCAGCCGGATGGCCTGCACCTGGGCCTGCGCAAACGCGATCTGCTCGGCGGTGCTCGCAGCACCGCAGGCAATGACCGCACACCGCTGAACGCGCTCCGGGTACGTCACCGCCCACTCGAGCGCGCGGGCGCCGCCCATCGAACCGCCGATGACCGAGTGCCAGGCGGCGATACCGAGCTGGTCTGCGAGCAGTGCCTCGGTCCGGACCGAATCGCGGATGGTGACAAAGGGGAAACGGGATCCCCAGGGACGGCCCTCAGGATCAAGCGAAGCGGGCCCCGTGGAGCCGTAGCAACCGCCGAGCATATTGATGGAGACGACATACAAGCGGTCCGTGTCGATGGTCCTGCCCGGGCCTACCAGGCTGTCCCACCATCCGTCTTCGCCTGACTCTCCCCGGGCGACGTGGGAACTGCCCGTCAGCGCATGCTCCACGAGCACAGCGTTGGACGCGTCTTCATTGAGCGTGCCCCAGGTCTCGTACGCAAGCACGACGTCGGACAGGTGCCCGCCCGCCTCCAGCGTCACCGGGCCGATCGCACGCCGCTGCACGACGACGCCGTCAACAGACTCCGTCTCGGGTTCCACTGTGGTGATGCCTGCCAAACCTGCCGCCTCCATGATTCGCGCTTGCTCCCGCACGCGGCGTGCGGGGCCGGGTCGTCACCCGGGGCACCCCACCGCGGTAGGAGGGTTGCCGGACAGTAAGCCGGGGCTGAAGGCGGGCAAAACCCGCCGCACTGTCACTCGTGACCTCATACAAGAAAACCCGACCGATGCGCCAAACGGCAACTATTGTGACTCGCGGTGAAACATCCGACGCTGAGCGGGGCCGGGTCCGGGAATGCTTGAGTGGGGCCGCTCTGGCGCCTATGGGTGACGCGCGGCCCCACTCAAGGGGGACAGCCCGTGGGCGTCCCGGGCAGGAAGTCCGGCGGTCTCGGAACCGGGCTCCCTGTCCGCCAACTATCCGATGCTGACCTTGGGTTTTACTTGGGTGCTGATGTCTCGCTGTATTGCCGGGGACGGCTGCCGAAGTCACTGACAGCGGCGCATTGACAGCACCTCGGAAGAAGAGCATTCTGACACTCTCGGCCGCTGGTTCAGTCAGCCCTCCATTGCACGTTGTCGCAAGCTTCCAAGCCTGCATTCCCGGAGCACCGGTCATGCTTTCGGAGGAACAGCTTTAACCGCTCCTTGCTGAGGAGACCCGAAATGCCTGCAGTAACCGTCACAACCCTTGAGTCAAAGTCCTTTGATGAACCGGACGAGCAGCGCCGTCCGCCCAGAACAAAAGTC
This sequence comes from Arthrobacter sp. 35/47, assembly GCF_000520475.1. NCBI lineage: Bacteria > Bacillati > Actinomycetota > Actinomycetes > Micrococcales > Micrococcaceae > Arthrobacter > Arthrobacter sp. 35/47. The sequence continues at coordinate 14,673 of NZ_KI914613.1, read as the reverse complement.
GACGTCATAAAAATTGGCGGAACCGAGCTCGGCAGGTTCACCTTCGAGTCCGGCTGGCGCTGGTCCGAGACCGTCAAAACCGTAGTCCACACCGATAGTTGCCAGAACAACCACCTGGGCTTCTGCACCGCCGGCACCCTCACAGTTCAGTTGGATGACGGAACCCGCCACACAATCCACGCCGGTGAGGCCTACGCCATCCCTCCGGGCCACGATGCGTGGGTTGAGAATGACGAAACGTTTGTTGGGTACGAGATCATGAGTGCGGCGACGTATGCCAAACCCGAGTAGATGACTGCGCTGCGCCTCGACGTTCAAGCCAACCAAGTGTGACTTAGGCAACCCTAAGTCGAGGCGCCGATCACAAAGTGCCAAGATGGGGCCATGCGCTTGGATCATGTGTCATATGCCTGCGAACCCGACGGTCTGATTGCCACTGCGGAACGAATTTCTGACGCTCTGGGAGTCGAATTTGTGAAGGGTGGAGTACACCCACGATTCGGTACCCGGAACATGATTTTCCCTCTGGTCAACGGCCAGTACCTCGAGGTGGTTGAGGTGCTGGACCACCCCGCGTCGGACAAGGCCCCGTTCGGCCAGGCCGTGCGCGCCCGGTCCGAGGCCGGCGGCGGCTGGATGGGCTGGTGTGTCGCTGTTGACGACCTCGCACCGTTCGAGGAACGCCTGGGACGCAGCGCCGTTCCCGGGAACCGCAAGTTCCCGGACGGCCAGGAACTGACCTGGCAGCAGATCGGCATCAAGGGCCTGATCGCAGACCCCCAGGTGCCCTACATGATCCGCTGGGATGACGGCACGGAGTCCCTCCACCCGTCACAGGCACGGCCCGCGTCAGTGCGGCTCAGCGCCCTCACCATCGCAGGCTCCGCCGAACGCGTCACCGAATGGCTCGGCACCCCGGTCAGCCACCCGCTGGACGACGTCGAGGTGGAGTGGATTGCACCGAACGGCACCCCGGGAATCATGTCCGTCACATTCGAGACCCCGCAGGGCTCAGTCCGCATCTAGTGCTCTGCCCCTCGGGGCGGAGCCTTCGCACACCCTGCTAGTTCCCGATCCCGATGGCGGACCCAAAGAGGGCAAAGCCCACAAAACCGGCGATGTCGAGCAGTGCGTGCGCCACCACCAGCGGCATGACCCGCCTGGTACGCGTGTAGGCATAGCCGAAAATCAGGCCCATGATCACGTTCCCGACGAACGGACCGATGCCCTGGTACAGGTGGTAGCTCCCCCGCAGCAGCGCTGAGGCCACAATGATGGCGGGCACCGACCAGCCCAGTTCGCGCAAACGCTCGAAAAGGTAGCCCACCACAATCACTTCTTCGAGCACGGCATGGCGGAGCGCCGAGAGCACCAGCACCGGGACGGTCCACCAGTAGGAATCGAGCGCCGTCGGGATGATCGCCGTCGTCACCCCCAGCGCTCGGCCGGCCGCGTACACACCGAGCGTTCCCACGCCAATGAGCGCCGCCAGCCCCACTCCCAAGCCGAAATCCAACTTGGGATTGCTGAAGGTGAACCCGATCCGCCGGAACGCCGATCTTCCCGGCTCGGTCAGCAGGAAGATCACCAGCACCACCGGGACCAGTGCAAAAAAGATCCCCAGCAGCTGGTACGTGAGATCAAAGTACTGGCGATCATCCAGCACAGGGTTCAGCCGGGTGGTCTGCGCGGACAGCGGCGCGCGGGTCAGCTTGTCGATCAGCTCGACCACCGCGTAGACCCCCGCCTGACCCAGGGACAGGCCGAGGACTATGAGGATTTCTGCTTTGATCCTCTTCCGGCCCGCGGTGGGAGACAACGACGACGACTGGCTGGTTTCCGCGGTTGGCATGCCTTCATGGTGCCGTACCGGCGCCGCCCCCGCCAAAGCCCGCACTCCCCTTCCACCGGAAGTTTTTGTCGCCGTTCTGCGCCTAAGACGCGGTCTTAGCAGCAGAACGGCGACAAAAACTTCAACGGAGGCGGCGCCCGCGACGCCAGACGGCGTGCGTCAGCTCCATCCCCGGACGGTACGCGAGGTGGGTGGCGGAGGGCGCGTCGAGCAGCTGCAGGTCGGCCCGGTGTCCCACCACAAGGGAACCCACTGCGAGGGCACCCGCAGCAAGCGGACCGCTGGGAGACGCACCCGCGGCGGAGGAACCCACCGCAAGGGAACCGCCGTCGTCGGTCGACTGCTCCCGGTGGAGGGCAAGTGCTCCGCCGTAGGTGGCGGCACGGACTGCCTCGTGAACGGTCAGGCCCATCTGCAGCACGGCCGTCGCCACGCAGAACGCCATGGACGTGGTGTAGGAGGTTCCGGGATTGCAGTTCGAGGCGATCGCAACCGGAACACCCGCGTCCAGCAGCTGCCGCGCCGGTGCGAGGGGCTGCCGGGTCGAGAGGTCGCACGCGGGCAGGCACGTCGCGACGGTGCCACGAAGACCGGTGCCGCGAAGACCGGTGCCGGGGCTGCCGGAGCGCCACCCGGACCAGGAACCTGCGAGCGCATCGATGTCAGCGGAGGTGAGGTGGTTGACGTGGTCCACACTGGCGGCGCCCTCCTCCACGGCGAGCCGCACCCCCTCCCCCGGTCCGAGCTGATTGCCGTGTACCCGCAGGCCCAGGCCGGCATTCCGGCACGCCCGGAGCACCTCGCGGCTCTGGTCGGGAGTGAACGCGCCCGTTTCGCAGAAGACGTCGGCCCAGCCAACCCAGGGGCGGACGGCCTCGAGCATGGGGCCGGTGACCAGCCGCACGTAGTCGTCGGCGGCCCAGCCATGCGGCACGAGGTGCGCACCCAGGAACGTCACCTCGTCAGCCGTCGCGGCCGCGATCCGGGCATGCCGGGCTTCCTCCGCCACATCGAGCCCGTAGCCTGTCTTCGTTTCGAGGCAGGTGGTGCCCGACGCCGCTGCCTCCGCCGCACGCGCCGCCACCAGCTCACCCAATTCCTCATCCGAGGCCCGCCGGGTGGCCTCCACGGTGACGGAGATCCCGCCGGCAGCGTAGGACTCCCCCGCCATCCGTGCCTCGAACTCGGCCGTCCGGTCACCGGCGAAAACCAGATGCGTATGGCTGTCCACCCAGCCCGGCAGGCAGGCGCGGCCGCCGGCGTCGTACCGGGAATCTGCGGCAGGGGCGTTCCGGGCAGTGCCGATCCAGGTGATCCGCTCACCCTCCAGGACAATGGCGGCGTCACGAAGTACCCGGTGCTCGGCGTCCTGCGTCATCAGCTCACCGATGTTGGTGATCAGCGTTGCTGGATCGGTCATGATTCCGCCCTTCGCAGATGTGCTGCCTCACCCAGCCGGGCGATGGCCGCGGCCAGCAGCGTGCCCGGATCCCCCAGCCGCGTATGCCGCCCATTGCGGGCGAGGACTTCCCCGCCGACGACGACGGCGGTGACATCCTGCGCCGTGGCCGTCAGTGGGAGCTGGCCGGGATCCGACCCGGCGGTGCGCGCAGTGGCCGGGTCCAGCGCCACCAGGTCGCAGACCAGGCCCGGCTGCAGCCCCGCTGCTGCGCGGCCCTGCGCCCGGGAACCGCCGGCCGACGCTGCCTGCACCAGGGCTGCGGGCGAAAAACGACCGCGTTCTCCACTGCCGAGCCGCTCGCCGTGTTCCAGTGCCCGCATCTCAAGCCAGGGGTCGACGACGGCGTGCTGGTCGGTGCCCAGCGCCACCACGGCGCCGGCATCCCGGAGCGCGCGGGCCGGGCCGATCCCGTCCGCGAGGTCCGCTTCCGTGGTGGGGCACATGGCGACGGTGACGCCGGCCTGTCCGAGGAGTTCGATGTCCTTCCCGGTCAGGTGCGTGGCATGGACTACGGTCAACCGTTCGGAGAGCAGGTTGTGGCGGGCCAGCAGGCCGGTGGGGGTAAGCCCCGTCGCGGCGAGGCAGTCATGGTTCTCCGCGGGCTGCTCGGAGAGGTGGATGTGCAGCGGAACCTCAGCCGGAAGGTTCTGCGCAATACACGCGAGCCCGGGTTCATCGACCGCGCGCACGGAGTGCACTGCTGCGCCGACCGTGACCTGGGCGGCGCTGAAGTGGGCGCCGACCGCATCGCGCAGGGACTTCCACCGGGTCAGCCAGGCGCCGGCGCCGCCGTCGCTGAAGCGGGCCTGTTCAGGCTGGACGGGCGCGCCGAACCCGGACGAGAGGTAGCAGGTGTCGAGCAGCGTCAGCCGGATGCCGGCGGCCACCGCGGCACGGGCCAGCGCCAGTTCCATGGCATGCGGGGCGTACGGGCCACCCCCCGGCCGGTGGTGGACGTAGTGGAATTCGGCGACGCTGGTCCAGCCTGCCGTCACCATCTCGGTGTAGACCGCGGTGGCGAGCTCCTCATACAGCTCAGGGGTCAGTGTTCCCGCCGCCTGGTACATCGCCTCCCGCCAGGTCCAGAAGGTGCCGGTGCCGGAGTGGGTCCGCCCGCGCAGCGCCCGGTGGAAGGCATGCGAGTGCGCGTTGGCTGCCGCAGGAAACACAACGCCGGGCAGCCGCAGGTCCCCCGGCTCCGCCGGAGTGCCGGGCATCACCGAGCGGACGATGCCGCCGTCGTCAACCTCGGCACGGACGCCGGCGGCAATGGTGCCCGGCTCGAGCCACGCCTGCTCGCACCACAGAGCCTTCACAGCAGCCGCTCCAGGACGTCGGCGAGCGCAGCCGCACCGAGGTCGGCGTCGTCCGGTTCCACGTGCTCCTCCGGAGAGTGGCTGATGCCGGTGGGGTTGCGCACGTACAGCATGGCGGAGGGTCCGTACGCGGCGAGGATGCCGGCGTCGTGCCCTGCTCCGGTGGGCAGTGCGGGAGCGCCGGGGAGGGCGAGCTGCAGCTGGCGCTGGAGTTCGGCGTCGAATGTGACGGTGCCGCTCACGGATTCCTGCGTGAGAGCAGCGGTGCACCCTTCGAAGGCGGCGGCCTTCTGGGCCTGCCCGTGGATGCTTTCCACGAGGGCGGCGGTGGTGGCATCGTCGGGGTGGCGGACGTCAATCCAGAGGTCGACCCGGGAGGCGATGACGTTGGTGCCCCCGGGAACCGGCTGGATACGGCCGACCGTGGCGCGGGCCTCCGGCGTGGCCGCGGCGGTTTTGCGGATGGCCAGGACAACCTGGGCGGCGGCGACCATGGGGTCCGCGCGGTCCTCCATGAGGGTGGTTCCGGCGTGGTTGCCCTGCCCGGTGATGGTCAGCTTCCAGCGACCGTGGCCGATGATCGAGGTCCCGACGGCGATGGGCGACTCCAGGTCGATCAGGCCGCGGCCCTGCTCGACGTGAAGCTCCACGAAGTCACCGATCCGGCCGAGTGCCTCGTCATCCCTGCCCAGATGCGCCGGGTCCAGCCCGTGCGCGCGGGCCGCTTCGGCGAATGTGACGCCGTCAGCGTCCTTCAGGTTGCGCGCGGCGTCAGCGTCAATGCCGCCGGTCAGCAGCCGCGAGCCCAGGCAGGCCACACCGAAGCGTGAACCTTCCTCTTCGGGGAACACCGCGACGGCGAGCGCCCGGTGCGGTGTCACGCCGCGGGCTTTCAGGAGGTCGACGGCGGCCAGTGCGGAGGCGACGCCGAGCGGACCGTCAAACGCGCCTCCCCCGGGAACGGAGTCGAGGTGGCTGCCGGTGACCAGCGCGCCCCGGCGGCTGTCGCCGTCGTGCGCCTCGTTGCCGCTGCCGGTATCCCACCAGGCCCAGAGGATCCCGTTCCGGTCAGTTTCCACCTCGAGGCCGCGCCGGCCGGCTTCCTGCTGGAACCAGGAGCGCAGGTCGAGCTCCGCGGTGGAGAAGACCGGGCGGGAGTAACCTCCCCGGGATGGGTCCCGTCCGACGTCCTCGATCGATCCAAGCAGGCTGCTGACGCTGTCCAAGGGTTTTCCTTCCGGTGTCCGGACGTTCTGTGGAGGATGCACTTCTACCCCTATCAACTTCTGGCCGCCGGGCCTAGACTCGCCAGCACACGGCTGAAGACATCAACCTGAAGGAGTTCATTGTGAGCGGACGTGTTGTACATTTCGAGATTCCCTTTGACGACGGCGACCGCGCCCGGGCGTTCTACCGCGAAGCCTTCGGCTGGGAGGTGTCGCAGATGCCCGAGTTCGACTACACCGCCGCGGCCACCGGCCCGGCCGGCGAACAGGGTCCCACCGAACCCGGCTACATCAACGGCGGTATGTTCCGGCGGGACGGCGGTCCATTGTCCGGCCCGATCATCACCCTGGATGTCGAGAACATCGAGGACACTCTGGCGAAGATCGAGTCGCTCGGCGGCTCTGGTGTCGGTGAGAAGCTGCCGGTCGGCGACATGGGGTTCGCCGCGTACTTCCGCGACCCGGAGGGCAACGTGATGGGACTCTGGCAGAACGCCTGAGCCCGGCCGGTCAGTCCTGCATCGGAATCCGGACCCCGCGTTCACGGGCCACCTCCTGCGCGCGCTCGTACCCGGCGTCGACGTGGCGCATGACGCCGGTCCCCGGATCATTGGTCAGGAGCCGCTCGAGCTTCTCGGCGGCGAGGGCCGTGCCGTCGGCCACTGAAACCTGGCCGGCATGGATGGACCGGCCGATGCCCACTCCGCCGCCGTGGTGGATGGAGACCCAGGTGGCGCCGGAGGCCGTGTTGAGCATGGCGTTCAGGAGCGGCCAGTCGGCGATGGCGTCGGACCCGTCGGCCATGGCCTCGGTTTCCCGGTAGGGCGAGGCCACCGAGCCCGAGTCGAGGTGGTCCCGGCCGATCACGATCGGGGCGGAGACCTTGCCCTCGGCGACGAGGCGGTTGAAGAGCAGGCCGGCCTTCGCGCGGTCGCCGTAGCCGAGCCAGCAGATGCGTGCCGGGAGGCCCTCGAACTCCACGAGGTCTCCGGCGGCGTCGAGCCAGCGGTGCAGGTGGTCGTTCTCCGGGAAGAGTTCCTTCAGCGCTGCGTCGGTGACGGCGATGTCTGCCGGATCACCGGAGAGCGCAACCCACCGGAACGGCCCCAGCCCTTCGCAGAAGAGCGGCCGGATGTAGGCGGGAACAAAGCCCGGGAAGTCGAAGGCGCGCCCGTAGCCGCCCTTGCGTGCCTCGTCCCGGATGGAGTTGCCGTAGTCGAAGACCTCGGCTCCTGCGTCCTGGAAGCCCACCATCGCTTCAACGTGCCGCGCCATGGACGCCTGGGCCTTCTTGGTGAAGCCGTCCGGGTCTCCGGAGGCCTCCCGCTCCCATTCGTCCACGCCGATCCCCTCGGGGAGGTAACTCAGTGGATCATGGGCGGACGTCTGATCCGTGACGATGTCGATGCTGAACTCGCCGTTCCGCTGCCGTTCCAGCAGCGCCGGCAGGATCTCGGCCGCGTTTCCGACGACGCCGACGGACAGGGCCCGCTTCTCGCGCTTCGCCTCGAGCACCTGCGCGAGGCCGTCCTCCAGGTCCGCGGCGACGACGTCGAGGTAGCGCTTGGCTGCACGCCTGCGCAGGCGGGTCTCATCGACGTCGATGATCAGCACGGCGCCGCCGTTCAGCGTCACGGCGAGCGGCTGGGCGCCGCCCATTCCGCCGCACCCGGCGG
>NZ_KI914613.1:6097-7041 GCF_000520475.1 Arthrobacter sp. 35/47 | reverse complement strand
CCCATTCCGCCGCACCCGGCGGTGAGGGTCAGGGTGCCGGCCAGGGTCCCGCCGAAACGGGCGTTGGCCACGGCGGCGAATGTCTCGAAAGTTCCCTGCAGGATGCCCTGGGTGCCGATGTAGATCCAGGACCCGGCGGTCATCTGGCCGTACATCATGAGCCCCTCGGCCTCCAGCCGGCGGAACTCCGGCCAGGTGGCCCAGTCCCCCACCAGGTTGGAGTTCGCGAGGAGCACCCGCGGCGCCCACGGGTTGGTGCGGAAGACGCCCACCGGCTTGCCGGACTGGACCAGCAGCGTCTCATCGTCCTCGAGGTCCTGCAGCGTGGCGACGATGGCGTCGTAGGCCTCCCAGCTGCGGGCGGCCCGGCCGGTGCCGCCGTAGACCACGAGGTCCTCCGGCCGCTCCGCCACCTCGGGGTCGAGGTTGTTCATGAGCATGCGCAGCGGTGCTTCCGTCTGCCAGCTTTTCGCTGACAATTCGGTGCCGCGGGGTGCGCGGACGGATCGTGAGGGGTCGTGCTGGGTGAAGGAGGTCATGCCTGTGCTCCTGGGGTCGTGGACTCGTTGGTAGGGGGTGTGTTCGTGGGCGGCGGGGTGAGGATGCCGGCCGCCTCGGCGGCGACCTGGCGGCCGATCCGGCGTGCGCCGTCGTCGGTGATCCGGTAGCTCGGCACCACCACGCTCAGCGCGGCCACCACATGGCCGCCGGAGATCACGGGCGCCGCGATAGCGGTGACGTCCGGTTCGATGCCGTTGCTGACCACCACAAAGCCGTCTTCGCCCGTCCGGCCGCGCAGGACGGCCCCCGCAGCGGAACCCTCCAGCGGGATGCTCCGGCCCACCCAGCTGGTGTGGCGGACGGAGTGGGTACCCTCGCGGACGGAAAGGTAGATTCCGTGCCCGTCATGCGACGGGACGTTGAGGTAGGCGGACTCACCGGTC
>NZ_KI914613.1:1017-5997 GCF_000520475.1 Arthrobacter sp. 35/47 | reverse complement strand
GACGTTGAGGTAGGCGGACTCACCGGTCGAGTCGACCAGCCGTTCCAGCGCCTCCTCCGCGAGGGAGACCAGCGATTCATGGGAGAGGGCCTGTGCACCGAGCTGGACCACGCGCATGCCCGGCCGGTAGCCGTCGTCGTCCCGGCGGACAAAGCCGGTGCCCTCCAGCGTGCGCAGCAGGCGCAGCGCGGTGGAGGCCGAGAGACCGGCGTCCCGGGCGGCGTCGGCGAGGGTCACCGACCCGCGGTCGCACACCGTGCCGAGGAGCAGCAGCGCCCGCTCGACGGTGCGGGTAGAGGTATCCGCCACGGTTTCTTCCTTGCGTTCGGGGGAAATTTGTATTTCACTTATTGAAACGCTCATTTCACTGATTGGCAAGGCCGGGTTGTGAAGAACGAAGTTGGACATAACGAAAGAGGACAGGTCATGCGAGACGAACCGACCGTGACGATCGGGCTCGGCGCACTCGCGCCGGCGGACGTGGTTGCCGTGGCGCGCTACGGTGCCCGGGTACAGCTCGGCGCGGAGTCCCTGGCCGCGATGGAGGCTAGCCGTGCGGTCATTGACGCCCTCATCGACGACCCCATTCCCCACTACGGCGTCTCCACCGGGTTCGGCGCGCTGGCCACCAAGCACATTCCCGTCCAGGAGCGTACCCACCTCCAGCGCAGCCTCATCCGCAGCCATGCGGCGTCTTCCGGCGCTGAAGTGGACCGCGAGGTGGTGCGCGGACTCATGCTCGGCCGGCTCTCCACCATGGCAACCGGGCGGACAGGCGTGCGTCCCGTCGTCGCGCAGACCTACGCCGACATGCTCAATGCCGGAATCACGCCCGTGATCGGCGAGTACGGTTCGCTGGGCTGCTCCGGGGACCTTGCCCCGCTCTCCCACGTGGCGCTGGCGCTGATGGGCGAGGGCGAGGTAAGGAACGACGACGGCGCGCTGCTGCCTGCCGCCGCGGCGCTGGCTGCCGCCGGCATCCCCCCGGTGGAACTGCGGGAAAAGGAAGGACTTGCCCTCATCAACGGCACCGACGGGATGCTCGGCATGCTGGTCCTGGCCTCCGCGGACCTGCACCGGCTGCTGCGGACCGCGGACCTCGCCGCCGCGATGAGCGTGGAGGGACTGCTGGGCACCGAGAGCGTCTTCGCCGAGGACCTGCACCGGCTCCGGCCGCATCCGGGCCAGCTGGCATCCGCAGCGAACATCCGCCGGATCCTGGCCGGGTCCCGCCTCATCGGCGAGCATGCCTCGGAGGAGCGCAGGGCGCACCGGTTCACCCGGGTGCAGGACGCCTACTCGCTGCGGTGCGCCCCGCAGGTCCACGGTGCGGCGCGGGCCACGCTGGCGCACGTGGAATCGGTCGCAGCGATCGAGCTGGGCTCCGCCATCGACAATCCGGTGGTCACTCCGGACGGTCGGGTGGAATCGAACGGCAATTTCCACGGCGCTCCGATCGGTTACGCGCTGGACTTCCTGGCGATCGCCGTGGCGGACCTCGCCTCCATGAGCGAGCGCCGCACCGACCGCTTCCTCGACAAGAGCCGCAGCCACGGCCTCAACCCGTTCCTGGCGCACGATCCGGGCGTCGACTCAGGGCACATGATCGCCCAGTACACGCAGGCCGGAATCGTCTCCGAGCTCAAGCGTCTGGCCGCTCCGGCGTCCGTCGATTCCATTCCGTCCTCGGCCATGCAGGAAGACCACGTGTCCATGGGCTGGGCCGCCGGGCTGAAGCTGCGGCGTGCGCTGGACGGGCTCACCCGCGTTGTCGCGATCGAGCTGCTGACCGCGGCCCGTGCGCTGGACATGCGCGACGGCGGGTTGGCCACCTCCCACAGCTCACCGGCTCTTTCCGCCGCGCGCGCAGTGATCCGCGAGGTGGTCGAAGGTCCGGGAACGGACCGCTACCTCGCACCGGAAATCGAGGCCGTGCGGAAGCTGGTGGAGGCTGGTCTGGTGACTGACGCCGTCGACCGTGTCCTGGAGGAGCCGCTGGAGTAGAGCGTCCGGCGCTGTGTGTACAAGTGCCCGGCGCGTAATAATGGCGCTCCGATCAACTCAGAGCGCCATTGTGACCACTCACGCTGGAGGGTTGGGACGGAAGTTACCAGCGATGGGCCACATCGATGACGAGCCGGGACGAGGTTCCCGGACCGTCGAGGGTGAAGACCCGGAACGGGAGACGGGCGCGGACACCGAGGCCGAAGGTTGTGCGGCCCTCGAAACTGTCCACGTAGGCCACCTGGCGGAAGGTTGTGAAGCCCGCCAGGTTGACCGCTTCAGACCGGACGGCCGGACTGTAGGTTGCGTTGTACCGCGAGTCGTGGGCCGGTGCGTTGACGGTCACCTGGATATCGGCACCGCCTCGCAGCGGTGTTGCCAGGCCGGAGGTCCCGACGACGGCGCTGACGTACCGGATGGTGTAGCCGGCGCCCTTGCCCCGCACGTCAACCACGAGCCGGTCGAAGCAGGCATGGCGTCCGGCCCGCGCGTTCACCACGGGAGCGCTGGTGTAGGCCGTGCTGGTCTTGGCCAGCGAGCCCCAGGTGATCCCGCAGTAGGGAGCAGCCGAGGCCGGAGTCGGCGCCACCAGGCCGAATCCGACTATGAGAAGCAGACTCGCCAGCAGCGCACGAAGTGTGTGCATGATGCACCACCTTTCAAGGAAGTAGGTGGGATCATCGTAGGACCGCGCGGGGGAAGAAGATCCGCCCCGGAAGCCATCGGCGCCCAACCGTTACGGGCAGCCTGAAATCGCGGATTTTCCCGGAAGTATGGCGCACGAAACGCAACCATTCAGATGCCGCTTTGTCATCCTGTGCTTCTCGCGGGGTCAGACCGTCTGCGGCGTTTTGCCCTGGATCAGCCGCATGGCGGGCTCGGCAAGCCGGGCGGCAACCGGCCCGAAGATGGCCATCAGGAGCACGTAGGCGGTGGCGAGCGCGGCGAGCTCGTCGGTGACCGCTCCGGAGGCCACCGCCAGGCCCGCGATGACGATCGAGAACTCCCCGCGGGCGATGAGCGCAGCTCCGGCCCGGGCACGGCCCAGGCGTCCCACGCCCTGCCGCTTCGCCGCCCACCATCCGGTAGCCACCTTGGTGATGGAGGTGATCACGGCCAGCAGCAGCGCGTAGCCGAGCACGGGCGGGATGGTCGAGGGGTCGGTGTTGAGCCCGAACACCACAAAGAAGACCGCCGCGAACAGGTCCCGCAGGGGTTCGAGGATGCGCGTGGCGTTGGTGGCGGTGGCCCCGGAAATTGCGATCCCGAGCAGGAACGCGCCCACGGCGGCCGAGACCTGCATGGCCGAGGCCACTCCCGCGACCAGCAGCGCCCCGCCGATCAGGGTCAGCAGGAACACCTCGCGGTCCTTGGAATCGACGATCGCGGACACCGTTCTCCCGAACCGCAGCGCGATCACCAGCACCACGGTCACCACCATCAGCGAGATGCCGACGGCCCGGAGCCCGCCGGCGAAGCTCACTCCGGCCAGGACGGTGGTCAGGATGGGCAGGTAAATGGCCATTGCGAGGTCTTCGAAGACCAGCAGGGACAGGACCACCGGCGTCTCCCGGTTGCCGAGGCGGCGCAGGTCCGTCAGCACCTTGGCGATAATGCCCGACGACGAAATGTACGTCACTCCCCCGAGAACGAGCGCCCCGACTCCTCCCCATCCCAGCACCAGCGCAATCAGCGCCCCGGGCAGGAAGTTGAGCACGATGTCGAGCACCCCTGCCATCCAGGACTGCTTCAGCCCCGTCACCAGCTCCCCGGCGGTGTACTCCAGCCCGAGCAGCAGGAGCAGGAGGATGACCCCAATTTCACTGGCGATGGCACTGAATTCCTCGAGTCCCTGCAGTTCCACGAACCCGCCCTGGCCGAAGAACAGTCCGCCGATCAGGTAGAGCGGGATGGGCGACAGGCCGATCCGGCCGGCGAGCCGCCCCAGGAGGCCGAGGCCGAGGAAGACGGCGCCCAGTTCAATGAGTACCAGCGCGCTGTGACTGCCCACCTGCGGCTCAGCCGCCGCGCAGAATCTCTGCGGCGGCGTCGAGTCCGTCGGCGGTTCCAACGGCGACCAGCAGGTCTCCTGCGGCCAACGTGAAGTCAGGGCCCGGGGAGGCCTGTACCTGGCCGCGCCTCAGCAGGGCGACGATGGAGACGCTGGTGCGGCTTCGCATCCTGGTGTCGCCGAGCTCGCGGCCGTCGAAGGGCGAACCTGCCTCAATGAGGATCTGGCGGGTGCTTACTCCGGCCAGGTCCCGATGTTCCTCCGCCAGCTGGGCCACCAGCGGGTGCGCTCCCAGCAGGTTGCCCAGTGCGAAGGCTTCCTCCGCGGTCAACGGAATGGAGGCGATGCAGGCGTCGGGATCATCGGCCCGGGACACGATCAGCTCGGTCTCGCCGTCGCGCTGGGTCACCGTCCCGATCCGGCGGCCCGACGCCGTCACAATGTCCTTGCGCACGCCGATCCCGGGGAGAGGCGTTTCTTCAACCTTCATACCTGTAACTCTAGACCTGCCGGAATCGCCCGGTTGTCGCGGTTGCGAGGCTTGTCGCGCTCAGGAGCGTCCGGCGGCCAGTGCGGCGGCGACCGGGTGACCCGCTCCGTTTCCTGCCCCTGTTCCGGTAATCAGCCCGGCCGCCAGTTCGGCAATGGCCGAGGACGTCTGGAACCCGTAACCGCCCTGGCCTGCCAGCCAGAAGAATCCCTCGGCCTCCGGGTCGAATCCCACTACCGGCAGTCCGTCCGCCGCCTGGGTCCGCAGCCCGGTCCACGCCCGCAGCACGGTTCCGATGTCCAGCGTGGTCAGGCCGTTCAGCCGGGAGATCAGCGCCTCAAGATCCTCCGGGCGCGGCTGCGCGTCTTCCGGCACGCTGGGAACTGATTCGGCCGGGGAAATCAGCAGGCCGTCGTCGTCCCGGCGGAAATAGAAACTGTCATCCGCGGCGGCCACCATGGGCGAGTCCGGGGCC
>NZ_KI914613.1:0-917 GCF_000520475.1 Arthrobacter sp. 35/47 | reverse complement strand
CGGTAGGGCCGCAGGCCCTGGGTGGCGACCCCGGACAGGACGGCCAGCTCATCTGCCCACGCACCCGCCGCATTGACGACGACGGCGGCATGCACGGCCTGTGCACCGGCACCGACTTCCCACGCTGTGCGCAGCCGCTGCACCGAGTGGACGCGGGCGCCGGTCAGAATTTGGGTGCCGCCCGCCTCGGCCCTGGAGCGGTGGTGGTCCAGCAATATGTCCGTGTTGCAGCCGACGGCCGTGGTGTCGAGTCCCGCGGCGTCGTAACCTGCTGCACCGGCCGCCGGCCCGATCTGCGGGCACAGCCGGACCGCGTCATCCCAGGAGATCCGCTCCATGGCTCCGCTGGCCCGGGCGGCGACGTTCTCCTCGGAACCGACCAGCAGAAAACTGCGGGGCGTGAGCACCGGCGCTGGCAGGTCCTGTTCGGCTTCCCGGATGAGCCGGAGCGTCCGGTCGGTCAACCGCTGGACCACCTCCGGACCGTAGCTCGGGATGAGCTGCCGGGCCGAGCGGGAGGAGGTGTGGTAGGCCAGCGAATGTTCGGCCTCGACGAGGATGACCCGCAGTTTCGCCCGGTCATCGGCGGTGAGCGCCGACGCGAGTGAAAGCCCCGCGATGCCGCCGCCCACAATGATCACGTCTGCTGTCTCAGCCATCTGCGTTCCGTCCCCTCAGGTTCCGCTGCTGCTCTCTCAGCTAGTGCTCTTCCAGCGCGACACACAGCACGGAGGCGTCATCAGCCGACTCGCCGATCTCCTCCTGCGTGGTCCGCAGGATCAGCATAAGCTCCTGCGCCCCCAACGGCGTCTGGACAGCCTCAAGAAACTCCTCCGGTCCGCTCACCAAGCCGAGGTCGACCGCGCGCCAGGCACCGTCCGAGGCGAGCGCGACCGTGTGCGCCGGCTCGAGGACGG
>NZ_KI914612.1:1060-11328 GCF_000520475.1 Arthrobacter sp. 35/47 | reverse complement strand
GTAAGGGGTCCGGCCTGATGTGATGGTGTGGCCGCTGGTTTCACCATCTGAGAGGACGGCCCTTTTGGGCGAGAACGAACTGATTGATAACCCCTTGGCCGCTGTGCTCAGCGCTGATCAGATTGATGCTCTGGTCAACGCTGCGGAGGACCTCGGAGAGGGCCGGCACGGCGTTGAGGAGCTGCTGTCGCAGATGACCAAAGCGGTGCTTGAACGGGCCTTGGAGACCGAGATCAGCGACCACCTCGGATACGAATTGGGCGACCCTGCCGGGGCCGGTAGCGGTAACTCCCGCAACGGCAAGACCAGCAAGCAGGTCCACACCCTGCAGGGCCCGGTCGAGGTCACCGTGCCCCGGGACCGTAACAGCACTTTCGAGCCGGTGATCGTGCCCAAGCGGGCCCGTCGGCTGGGCAAGGTCGAGGACATGATCCTTTCCCTGTATGCCCGGGGCATGACGACCCGGGACATCGGCTCGCACCTGGAGGAAATCTACGGGGCGAAGGTCTCGGCAGCGACGATTTCCCGGGTCACCGACGTGATCGCCGATGAGATCACCCAGTGGCAGAACCGGCCGCTGGAAGCGGTCTATCCGATCGTTTATATCGACGCGATCTGGCTGAAAATCAGGGACGGCGGGGTCGTGGTCAACAAGGCCTGCCATGTGGCCGTCGGGGTGGACGTGGAGGGCCGTAAGCAGGTGCTGGGCCTGTGGTTGGGAACCCAGGAAGGAGCGAAGTTCTGGGCTAATGTGCTGACCCAGATCCGCAATCGCGGGGTCAAGGACATCCTCATCCTGTGCTGCGACGGGCTGACCGGGCTCCCCGCGGCGGTCAACAGCATTTACCCCGAAACCGTGGTGCAGACCTGCGTGGTGCATCTGCTGCGCTCGGCGATGAGATACGCCTCCTACAAGGACCGCAAAGCGATGGCGAAGGACATGCGGCCGATCTACACGGCGGTGTCCGTGGAGGCCGCTGAGCTGGCCATGGGGCACTTCGCCGAGGTCTGGGAGTCCAAGGCCCCGGGCGCGGTGCTGGCGTGGCGGAACGCGTGGGAGGACTTCATCCCGTTCCTGTCGTTCACCCCGGAGATCCGCAAGGTCATCTACACGACCAACCAGATCGAATCGATCAACTACCAGCTCCGGAAAATCACCAAGACCCGCGGCTCGTTTCCCTCCGACGAGGCAGCAATCAAGCTCGTCTATCTCGGGATCCGGAACATCGAGACCCTGCGGGGTGGCGAGCTGGGCACCGGGACCCAGGGATGGCATCAAGCACTGAACGCTTTCGCCATCCAATTCCCTAACAGGCTTCCGATCTGACCGACCCGGCAGAACGGATAACCAGCTGGTCCCTTACACACTTCATTTGACACGCCCCAAGTCCACGAAGATCCCGCCCGGCAACAAGTATCTCAAAGCAGCATTGGGAACCGCGGCCATGGTCGCCGTGCGGGACCAGAACAGTTACCTCGGCGCCAGGTATCGGCGGATCAAGACAAGACGCGGCGCTCAAAGAGCCCTCGTCGCCATCGAGCACTCGATCCTGACCGCTATCTGGCACATGCTCGCCAACGGCGAGTGCTACAAAGAACCGGACGAAGACCGGTACGTCCGAATGAATCAAGTCAAGACGACCAACCGAGCCATCAAGCAACTACGCCAACTCGGCTACGACGTCACCCTCGCACCTACCAGCGCAGCCTAATCACCTTATTTACGTATCAGGACACGCCGTTTATCGGGCGCCAAACGGGGTGTGTCCTGCCAACTCACGGGGCTATTCCTCTGTGTGAAGCACCGGCTTGGTGAAGTAGTCCGGGTACTTCATGACGGGTTCGGTGCGGCGCACTGTCGGGTGATCCGGGTGCTTCCGCACGGCGTAGTGATGGCCCTCGGAATCCACCTCAACAATGAGTTCGGCGAGCTCTGCTTCCGAAGCGCTTTCGAAATCATCGTGCCGGTGCACCACCGGCTCATCGAGGGCGTCCCTCTCGGCCGGTCCAAGGAAAATCGTGGCGGGGTTCTTGATCCAGCGGCGCCGGGTTCTCTCAGCCATGGGTATCGCCTTCTTTCTGCGGCTGTTCGAGTACCCACATCTTAAGTCCGTCCGGCTGAAAAAGATCCGGCCAGGACGCAGAAATCCCCCGCACCGTACTGCCTGGCGCGGGGGAGTTTCCGTGTGTTGTTACTGCCCGTTCGTCGGGGTGCTGTCCCCATCCGCAGACGGGAGCTTGTTCGCCCCGCCGGAGGGTGACACCGCAGTCGGCGCAGCGACGCCGGTTCCATCCACCACAACCGACACGAAGGTGACAGCGGTGGATCCTGCGTAGGTCACCCGGCCGACGTAGGAGCCGGGCTCAAGGCCCGCCCAGTTCAGCGTGACCTCACCGGACTCGCCGTTGGCGAGCTCCAGCGGGTTGGGCGAGATCGAGGCGTTGCCTTCATCGGCGCCGAGGATGGCGGCGTCGAAGGTTGCAGCCGTTGCCTGGCCGTTGGGGCTCGCATAGAGGTTGACAATCGCCGTGTAGACGCCCGGAACCGGGTTCTGCAGGTTCAGTGTCTCGCTCGCCGAGGCGGTGGCCACCTGGTAGAGGCGCCCGTTGGGATCGAACACGAAGAGGTCGAAGTCAGCGCCCGGATCGGCCGAAAGCACCGACAGACTCGCAAACGGCGTGTCCTTCGGAACGGTCACTTCAGTCACGTAATTCGACGCGTTGTTTTCCACAACCACCGGTCCCGGCACCAGCGACAGCGGCGAGCTGTTGGCCTTGGAGAGGCCCTGCAGCGTCATGCTGACCGGAGCGTTGGTACCCGAGGTGACGGGGATCGTTCCGCTTCCATCCGGGCCCTCCGAGGTGAACGCAACCTGGGACGGAGCGACGACGGACTGCGGACGGACCGCGACCGGTGACGCAACAACCTTGCCCTGGCCTTCCCAGACCAGCGAACCCTTGGCGAATTTGCCGAGCTGTGCTTCGGCGTTCTCGAAGGTCACTTCGAAGGTCTGCTTCTCGCCGGCCTTCGTGAAGTTCAGTACCGAAGGGGTCACCTTCACGTTGACACCCGGCACGTTTGCCGTTGCGGTGTAGGTGCCCGGGGTAAGGGCAGTCACCGTACGGGTGACGGTCGTCTTGCCGGTCAGGTTACCGACGGCGAAGGACGGCACGTTCATGTTCTTCGCGTCGATGCCTTCGACACCCTTGACGTCCGCGTATCCGGTGCCTTCAACGAACTGCAGGTACTCGATCCTGCCGGCGTCGTAGACGAGCCCGGGGTTAAGGACGCTGGTGGGATCCACCTGGCCGGCACCGGTTGCGAAGACGTCGCCGTCCACGCCGCCCTCGGCATTCTTGACCGGATCCGCGGTGGTCATCATGGCGGACTTGACCGCAGCCGGTGACCAGGCGGGGTTCTTGGCGAGGATGAGTGCGCCCACTCCGGCAACGTGCGGAGCGGCCATCGAGGTTCCGGAGAGGAACCCGAACTCATCACCGCCGGTACCGATCGGTGACACACCTGCGAGAACGGCAACACCGGGTGCTGCAACGTCCGGCTTCAGCAGATCGGAGCCGGTGGCGAGCAGCGGACCGCGTGAGGAGAAGCCTGCGATCTGCGGGACGGGAGGCAGCGGCTCACCGGTGGTGTCTTCATCTACAAGAGCAACCAGCATGTCCGGATTGGCTGCAACCTTCTCTTTGAGCTCAAGGCTCGCCGGAGTGTTGACGTGGATGGTCGGGACCGAGTGCTTGTCCGTGTCCATCGAGGAGTCGGTGAGGTTGACCAGGATCATGCCCACTCCGCCGGTACGTGCAACCTCGGCGGACTTGGCCACGCGGTCGTACACGCCGCGGTCGCAGACAACAATCTTGCCTGCCACGCGCGTTGGGTCCAGCGAGTTCGGTGCGCAGAGGTCGCCGTCCTTGGCACCGGCCGCGGCAGCGTTTGCGGACAGGACCACCGGGCTGGCGGGAACTCCTGCGCTCATGATGCTGGCTCCGCGGAACTTGGTGCCGTCGGCGAACTCAGCTGTTCCCTGCAGCGCGTGGCTGAAGGTGCTTGCCGCGACAGTGGTCACCCAGGGAGCTCCGTGGTTGACGGTGCTGGCCGTCGGGCCCGAGTTGCCTGCTGAGGCCGACACGAACACACCTGCGGATGCCGCACCCAGGAAGGCCAGGGAAACCGGATCAGTGGTGGTGGTCGCGCTGCCCGAGATGGAGTAGTTCAGGACATCGACGCCGTCGAGCACCGCCTGGTTGATCGCTGCGATAGAGGCGGAGGAGTAGCAGCCGCCGGTATTCGGATCATTGTCCGCCCAGCAGACCTTGTAGACGGAGAGCTTGGCTGCCGGAGCGACGCCGGAAGACTTGCCGAAGTCACGGCCGGCGACGGTCTGGGTGACGTTGCTGTTGCCCACCGCCGTGCTGGCCGTATGGGTTCCGTGGCTGTCCACATCAATCGGCGACAGCACCTCTTCGGGGGCGCGGTTCGCCTTGGGTACGTACTCTTCGAAATCCTCGGAGAAGTACTGGGCTGCGAGGACCTTCGAGTTGCATTCGGTGCCGGAGAAGCGCACACCGACCTCACACTCACCGAGGAAGGTGGTGCCGTCGGACTTCAGCATCGCGATGCCGCCCTTGGCCCGGTACGGCTGGCCGACCTGGGGCTGCTCACCCTTCTTGAGCTTGACGACCTCCGTGCCCTGGAAGAAGGGACTGCTCGGCGTGTATCCGGTGTCGATGACTCCGACCACCGTTCCGGCACCGGCGTTTGCTTCGCCGCCGAACTGGGTGTTCCAGGCGCCGCCCTCGCCGCGCAGGTTGAGGATGTCGAGGCTGGAGTAGTCGTCGGGAGCATTCTCCACGTCCGGAGCAACCATCCGCACGCCCGGATCCTTGGCGAGCTCAACAGCCTGGTCCGAGGTCAGCTTCGCACTGAAACCGTTGAGGGCTGCGGTGTAGGACCGCTTGATCGCCACACCCTTTTCGCCCGCAACAGCCTGCTGCTTCTGTTCGAGGTGACTCTTGTACTTCTGGAAGTCCTTCTTCTCGGAAAGCTTCTCACCCTTCTCAGGCTTGGTCGCCTCAATTCCGGGGACACCGCCGTCGTACATGGCAGCAGGCTCTTCATTGAGCACCACAATGTAGCGGCCATCCGGGTAGTTGCTGGGATCCACTTTCTTGACCGGCTGGATCTGCTGGGTAGCAGTAGGGCCAGCGGGTACGGCAGCGGCGGGCACCGCTGACATGGAACCGAGAATCAGGGGGAGGCCAACCACGAGAGCTGTAGCTCTGCGCAGACCACCTGCCCGACGGTTCCTGTGTTGGGGGTCTTTCACGCGAGGGTACCTTTCATCGAAAAAGCGACCGGTCTACGCCGGACTGAAAGAAGCTGGTGTGAGGGCTGTGCCCTGAGTCACAACCAAGCCATCCATAGGTTACCCCCGGGTACGGTGCCTGATGGCTGTTCCTGAGCAGATCCTGACGGTAAACAGGGCATTGCGCCAAGAATGAATTTTCATAACGGACGTTAATTCAATTTCAGCGGCAGGAGTGGTAAAGCGGTTGCTTCAGGCCATCAGGGATAATGGGCGGGTGGCGCTGACCGTTCTGACCCCGGAAGAGTGGGAACCGCGCGCCCTCGCCCATACCCAGCGGGCCCGAGCGTTCACCGAGCCCTACCTTCGGCGGCGGGCTGAACAGAAAAGACATCCTGTCGAGGACTTCCTGTTCACCTATTACACCCAGAAGCCTGCGCAGCTGCTGCGCTGGCACCCGGGCGCGCATACCGTTCTGACCGGCCCGGGCGCCGTCGAACGCGCCGGCTGGAAGTTCTACCGTCCGCTCACGTCAGCCGAGCGGCAACAGCTCGGACTGAACGACGACGACGGCGCAGCCATGGTCGATCTTCCCGCCTTCCTTGCCGCACGGCGGGAGGCAGTGGATTTTGCGCACATCATCCTGTCCGGCACGGCCGCCCGTCCGGCGCAGTTCGGCTGTTTCGGCCTGCATGAGTGGGCCATGGCCTACAAGTCGGATGAGAATTCGATCCGGCATGAATACCTGGGCCTCCGGCTGGGGCCGTCCGGAACGGATGAGGTGGTCGAGGCCAACCGGATCAGGTGCACCCATTTCGATGCGTTCCGGTTTTACGCTCCCCAGGCGAGCGCCCTGAATGAACTTCAGCCCACACGGGAGGCGCAGCGGGACCTTGAACAGCCGGGCTGCCTGCACGCCAACATGGACCTCTACAAGTGGGCCTACAAACTGACCCCCGTTCTTCCGAGCGAGCTGGTCATGGACTGCTTCGAGCTCGCCTGGCGCATCCGCACGATGGATATGCAGGCTTCCCCCTATGATCTTGCCGAGTGGGGCTACCCGCCGATTGCCATCGAAACCCCGGCCGGCCGGGCCGATTATGTGCGGGCACAGCGGGGGTTCTCGGCTGAATCCCAGCTAAAGCGTGCACAGTTGAACAAGTGCATCGACCAACTGCACGTGGATGCCGGGCACTGAGCCGGGCCGCAGCCGTTCGGAGCGGTAGCGAGGGCACCGGGTGAGACCACCAGCGAGGGCGACAAGGAGGTTACCGTGGAAACAGCACGCAGTGTTGCCGTCAGGGGCGCCTGCCTCCTGACCGGCTCCGTGCTGACGGTGCTGCTGGCCGGCTGCGGCGCCACCGGTAACCCCGGAACGGAGCTGACCGCCGCCCCGCCCAGTTCACCGTCGTCCCAACCAGCAGTACCGTCCCCAACGCCCACCGCCTCGGAGAGCAGTATGTCGACCGATTCACCGAAGCCCGCACCCAGCCTCCCGTCCGATCCTGCCGCCGTCGGGAGTTCAATGCTGACCATCAGCATCAGGCAGAATCCCGAAGCCGAGCCGGTCGAGTACTTCCTCGAATGCACTCCGGACGGCATCGGGGAAACCACCACCCTGCCGAATCCCGCAGCGGCCTGTGAAGCAGTCAAGCGCCTAGGCGCGGCGTTCTTCAATGCGGAGCCGGACCCCAACCAGATGTGCACCCAGCAGTACGGTGGGCCGCAGACCGCCACAATCAAGGGCACCGTGGACGGGCATCGCGTCTATGCCTCCTTCTCCGCGACAGACGGTTGCGAGATTGCACGGTGGAACGCCGTCGAATCCATCCTCGGGCCGGCCGGCGCCA
Source organism: Arthrobacter sp. 35/47 (assembly GCF_000520475.1). Classification (NCBI taxonomy): domain Bacteria; kingdom Bacillati; phylum Actinomycetota; class Actinomycetes; order Micrococcales; family Micrococcaceae; genus Arthrobacter; species Arthrobacter sp. 35/47. The sequence continues at coordinate 4,157 of NZ_KI914612.1, read as the reverse complement.
ACTGAGCCGGACTGCCGCTTCACGGGTCACGGACCGTTGGGTTGGGCCGGTAGAATGGAACGGCAAGCTCGCGGAGCGCTGGATCAGGCTGTAGGAAATCCGAGCGTGAGACGGCACCCGTCGGGCAACCGCATTTAAACGCGCTGTTCTTACTTCACAGGAGTTGCCGGATGCCCCGGATCGTTGTTGACGTCATGCCCAAACCTGAAATCCTCGATCCGCAGGGCAAGGCCATCGCCGGCGCCCTCCCCCGCCTCGGGTTCACCGGATTCGCCGAAGTCCGTCAGGGCAAACGGTTTGAGCTCACCGTTGAGGGGGACGTCACCGAAGAAGTGCTGGAGCATGCTCGCAGTGCCGCCGCCACCCTCCTGTCCAACCCGGTGATCGAGGACGTGACCCGGGTCGAGGTCATCGAGGACGCGCAGTGACTGTCGAGACTCCCCTGATCGGCCATTCGGCAGCCGAAGTTGTCGACGAGCACCTGTCCGGCGTCCGCGTCGGTGTGGTCACCTTTCCGGGAACGCTCGATGACCGGGACGCGCTGCGTGCCGTCCGCATTGCGGGCGGAACCGGTGTTCCGCTGTGGCACGGCGACCATGACCTCAAGGATGTGGACGCCGTCATCATCCCCGGCGGCTTCTCCTACGGTGACTATCTGCGTGCCGGAGCCATTTCCCGTTTCGCTCCGCTGATGGAACAGATCACCGCGGCCGCTTCCGGCGGCTCCCTGCCGGTGCTTGGCATCTGCAACGGCTTCCAGGTCCTCACCGAGGCGCATCTGCTGCCCGGTTCGATGATCAAGAACAACCACCTGCACTTCCTGTGCAAGGACCAGCGGCTCACAGTCGAGAATACGACGACGGCGTGGACCTCCTCGTATGAAAAGGGCACCGAAATTGTGGTTCCGCTGAAGAACCAGGACGGGCAGTTCGTTGCCGACGAGCGCACCCTCGACGAGCTCGAAGGCGAAGGCCGTGTGGTGTTCCGCTATGCCGGTGGCAACCCCAACGGCTCCCGCCGGGACATTGCCGGCATCACCAATGAGCACGGCAACGTGGTGGGCCTCATGCCCCACCCCGAACATGCCGTCGAGGCCGGTTTCGGTCCCGACTCCTCAGCGTTCGGTGAGGTCGACGTCCGCGGCGGCGTGGACGGACTCGGCATCTTCACCTCGGTACTGCAGAAACTGGTTAACAAGTGACTACAGAGACAACCTCAAAGAAGTTCAACATCGACACCGTCGAACACGCCGAGCAGACCCCGGAGCAGCAGCTCCCCTGGGCCGAACTGGGCCTGAAGGAAAACGAGTACCAGCGGGTCGTCGAGATCCTCGGACGCCGGCCCACCGCTGCGGAACTGGCCATGTACTCGGTGATGTGGAGCGAGCACTGCTCCTACAAGTCCTCGAAGGTGCACCTGCGCCAGTTCGGTGACAAGGTCACCGACGCCATGAAGGAACACCTCCTGGTGGGGATCGGTGAGAACGCCGGCGTCGTCGATATCGGGGACGGCTGGGCCGTGACCTTCAAGGTCGAATCCCACAATCACCCGTCCTTCGTTGAGCCCTACCAGGGTGCGGCAACCGGCGTCGGGGGCATTGTCCGCGACATCATTTCGATGGGCGCACGTCCCGTCGCTGTCATGGATCCGCTGCGGTTCGGCGCGATCGACCATCCGGACACCGCGCGTCTGGTCCACGGCATTGTGGCCGGTATCGGCGGATACGGAAACTCCCTGGGGCTGCCGAACATCGGCGGTGAAGTGGTCTTCGACTCCGTCTACCAGGGCAACCCGCTGGTCAACGCTCTGGCCGTCGGCGTCCTCCGGCACGAGGACATCCGGCTGGCCAACGCCTCCGGCGTCGGCAACCGTGTGGTGCTCTTCGGTGCGCGTACCGGCGGCGACGGCATCGGCGGAGCGTCGGTGCTCGCCTCCGAATCGTTCGACGATGCGAAGCCGTCCAAGCGGCCTGCCGTGCAGGTCGGCGATCCGTTTGCCGAGAAGGTCCTCATCGAGTGCTGCCTCGAGCTGTTCAAGAACGGCATCGTTGAGGGCATTCAGGATCTGGGTGCTGCCGGCATCTCCTGTGCAACGTCCGAGCTGGCCTCGAACGGTGAGGGCGGCATGCACGTCGAACTCACCGACGTCCTGCTGCGTGACCCGTCACTGACTCCGGGTGAGATCCTGATGTCGGAGTCGCAGGAACGCATGATGGCTGTGGTGACCCCCGAGAACGCGGGCGCGTTCGAGGCGATCATGGACAAATGGAGCGTCGAGTACTCCTGGCTGGGTGAGGTCACCGATACCGGCCGGCTGATCATCGAGTGGGACGGCGAGAAGATTGTCGACGTCGATCCCCGGACTGTTGCCCATGACGGCCCTGTGTACGAGCGCCCCTATTCCCGGCCCGAGTGGCTGGACGGTGTGCAGGCCGACTCCTTCGCCGGAGACCGGCCGGCCGGCGGTGAGCAGCTGAAGTCTGCCGTGCTGGAGCTGATGTCCTCACCGAACATGTGCTCGAAGGACTGGATCACCAACCAGTACGACCGCTTTGTCCAGGGCAACACCGCCCTGGCCATGCCGGACGACGCCGGTGTGGTCAGGGTCGATGAAGAGACCGGCCTCGGCATCGCGCTCTCCACCGATGCCAACGGCCGCTACTCCTACCTGAACCCGTACGACGGCGCCCGGCTGGCTCTTGCCGAGGCGTACCGCAACGTCGCCACCACCGGTGCCCAGCCGATGGCCGTCACCGACTGCCTCAACTTCGGTTCACCCGAGGACCCCGAAGTGATGTGGCAGTTCGCTGAGTCCGTCCGCGGCCTCGCCGACGCGTGCCAGGACCTGGGCGTTCCGGTTACCGGCGGCAACGTCTCCCTCTACAACCAGACCGGTGGAGTGGCCATCCACCCCACGCCGGTGGTGGGTGTGCTGGGCGTGTTCGACGACGTCGCACGCCGCACCCCGTCAGGTTGGCGCGAGGATGGCCAGGCGATCTACCTGCTCGGCACCACCCGCAATGAGCTGGACGGATCCGAGTGGGCCAATCTGCGCGGCCACCTCGGCGGGCAGCCGCCGGTGCTGGACCTGCAGGCGG
>NZ_KI914612.1:0-960 GCF_000520475.1 Arthrobacter sp. 35/47 | reverse complement strand
GGCGGGCAGCCGCCGGTGCTGGACCTGCAGGCGGAGAAGACGCTCGCTGCGATCCTCGTGAACTCGTCCCGCGACGGCATGATTGATGCGGCCCACGATCTGTCCGAGGGCGGCCTGGCTGCGGCGCTCTCCGAGGCTGCACTGCGTTTCGGTGTGGGCGCCCGGATCGGGATCGACGAACTGTGTGAGCGTGACGGCATTGATCCGTTCACCGCACTCTTCTCCGAATCCCAGGGACGCGCCGTCGTCGCCGTCCCCCGTTCTGAAGAGGTCCGGTTCAACGACATGTGCACTGCGCGGAACTTCCCGCGTCTGCGCATCGGGGTGGTGGACGCAGAGAACCAGGCGCTGGACGTTCAGGGGCACTTCACGCTTCCACTGGCCGAGCTGAAGGAAGCCCACGAAGCCACGCTTCCGAAGCATTTCGCGTAACGGTTTCATCACTCGTTCATATGGCAGGGCACCGGTGTTTCGGCACCGGTGCTCCCGCCGGTGCTGGACCTGCAGGCGGAGAAGACGCTCGCTGCGATCCTCGTGAACTCGTCCCGCGACGGCATGATTGATGCGGCCCACGATCTGTCCGAGGGCGGCCTGGCTGCGGCGCTCTCCGAGGCTGCACTGCGTTTCGGTGTGGGCGCCCGGATCGGGATCGACGAACTGTGTGAGCGTGACGGCATTGATCCGTTCACCGCACTCTTCTCCGAATCCCAGGGACGCGCCGTCGTCGCCGTCCCCCGTTCTGAAGAGGTCCGGTTCAACGACATGTGCACTGCGCGGAACTTCCCGCGTCTGCGCATCGGGGTGGTGGACGCAGAGAACCAGGCGCTGGACGTTCAGGGGCACTTCACGCTTCCACTGGCCGAGCTGAAGGAAGCCCACGAAGCCACGCTTCCGAAGCATTTCGCGTAACGGTTTCATCACTCGTTCATATGGCAGGGCACCGGTGTTTCGGCACCGGTG
>NZ_KI914611.1:11253-12386 GCF_000520475.1 Arthrobacter sp. 35/47 | reverse complement strand
CCTGCGCCGCTCGGTGACCTGGGACCGGGGAACCGAGATGTCCGGCTATGACCGGATCCAGCTCGAGCTGCAGGCACCGGTGTATTTCTGCGACCCGCACTCACCCTGGCAGCGCGGCACGAACGAGAACACCAACAGGCTCCTGCGGCACTGGTTCGCCAAATCCACCGACCTCTCCGGCTACACCGCTGAGGACCTCAAAACCATCCAGGACAAACTCAACCGCCGACCCCGCCCAACCCTGGACCTGCAAACCCCCGCCCAAGCACTCAACCAAATGCTGCAACAGGCAGCCTAACCCCCACGTTGCACCGACCACTTGACTCTGCCGCCGCTCAGCCCACCAGAGGTGCGCAAAAGTTCCCCGGGGGTTACCGGGTCCGGGCCGCGGACTGGTTGTCTGTCGCGGGGACCAGGCTCTCGAGCACGTGGATCAGCCGGTCCTCGAACCCCTTCCCATGGGTGTCCGTCAGGTTGGCCAGCATCCGCACCACAAACCGCATGAGGACCGGGATCGGCATGCCGGTCCGGAGCGCAAGGCGCAGGATGGCCGGCTTGCCGATCAGCCCCGCAAAGATCCGCCCGAGCGTGAAGTGACTCCCCCACTGGTCCCGGATGTAGGGTGCGTAGCCGGAGAGCACATTGTCCCGCGCGAGTCCGGGCGCAACCGACAGGGACCGCTCGATGAACTCGGCCGCATACCGCGCGGACTCCATGGCATAGGAAATCCCCTCACCGTTGAACGGCGACACCATCCCGCCGGCATCGCCGAGCAGCAGCATCCCGGGTGAGTAGTGCGGGGTCCGGTTGAATCCCATGGGCAGCGCAGCCCCGCGGATCTCCCCCACCTGGTTCTCCGCAGTGAACCCCCAGTCCGCGGGCATCCCGGCGGTCCAGTCGCGCAGCACCTGCTTGTAGTCGAGCTTCCCGAACGACGCCGAGGAGTTCAGAATCCCCAGCCCCACGTTCGAGGTACCGTCGCCCACACCGAACACCCAGCCGTACCCGGGCAGCGGCTTGCCGGAAGCATCCGGCAGCTCGAGCCAGCCTTCCATCCACGGATCCTCATGCCGGGGGCTGGTGAAGTACGTGCGTACTGCAACGCCGAGCGGCCGGTCGTCGCGCTTGGCCAT
>NZ_KI914611.1:0-11153 GCF_000520475.1 Arthrobacter sp. 35/47 | reverse complement strand
TGCCGTCGGCTGCCAATACGACGTCGGCGCTCAGCGTTTTCTTCTCACCGGTCCGGCGCCCGTCGGGGCCAAGGACGTTGACGACGACGCCGGTCACCCGCCCGGATGCGTCCCGCACCGCTTCGGTCACCGCATGGCCTTCGAGGATCTGCGCGCCAGCGGACCGCGCGTGCGAAGCGAGCTGCTCGTCGAAGCCAAGCCGGGTGCGGACCAGGCCGTAGGACGGGAAATCGGAGAGTTCCGGCCAGGGCAGTTCAACTTTCCTGCCGCCGGCAAGAAGGCGAAGCCCCACGTTCCGCCGCCACCCGAGCTCCTCGCCGTGGGGCAGGCCCAGCAACTGGATCTCCCGGACGGCGCGCGGCGTGAAGCCGTCTCCGCACACCTTCTCGCGGGGGAAGAAGGTCTTCTCGACGACAGTTGTCTCAATGCCTGCGGCGGCCAGGTAGTAGGCGGCCGTGGATCCGGCCGGGCCGGCGCCGATGATGAGGACTGACACCTAGTTTGCGGCCCTGCTGCTGCGGCGGCGCTGGCGCGTCTGGGAGCCCGCGGCAGTGCTGGTGATAGCACCTTCCGGCTTGGTGGCGCGGTGCACGGCAACAATCCCGCCGTTCAGGTTCCGGTACCGGACCGACTCCCAGCCGCTCTGCGTGATCCACGCGGCGAGTTCATCCTGGTTGGGCCAGGCGCGGATGGACTCGGCGAGGTAGACGTACGCCTCGGGGTTGGAGCTGACCTTGGTGGCGATCGCGGGGAGCGCGCGCATCAGGTACTCGGTGTACAGGTTCCGCCAGAGGGCAACGGTGGGCTGGGAGAACTCCGCGATGACCAGCCGGCCGCCCGGCTTGGTGACCCGGAGCATCTCCTCAAGAGCGCGGGTGGGGCGGTCCACGTTCCGCAGTCCGAAGGAAATGGTGCACGCGTCGAAGGAGTTGTCGGCGAACGGCAGGTTGGTGGCGTCACCGGCAATGAAGTCGATGTCCGGGCGGCGGCGCTTGCCGACGCGCAGCATCCCGAGAGAGAAATCACACGCCACGACGTTCACACCCGCGTCCGCGAAGGGCTCGCTTGAGGTGCCGGTTCCGGCGGCCAGGTCAAGTACCCGCTGACCCTGCTTCGCGTCGACCGCATCCACCACGATGCGCCGCCACCGGTGGGTCTGACCCAGCGACAGGACGTCATTGACGACGTCGTATTTTGGCGCCACACCGTCAAACATTGCGGCTACTTCGTCGGGACGCTTATCCAGCGATGCTCGATTCACTCCGTCATTGTCTCAAACATTGAACCGCACCCCCAATCCGGGAAAAGGGCGGAACAGGGAGGACAGTGCGCGGGAGTACGCTAGTGGATCATGAGCAATCCGTCCCCAGTTGCAGTGGCGACGCCGCTGCAGCAGGCGCCGCTGCTTCGGAGCATCACCTTCGAGCGGGGCGACCTCCAGCTGGACACCGGCCTTCTTGACTATGTAGTACGCAGTGACGTGCACACCTGGATCCGCCGCGGCGGCGGCATGGTGGGCTTCGGGGAGGCCGCCCGCTTCACCACCGCCGGCCCCGACCGGTTCTCCCAGGCCCAGGCATGGTGGCGGGAAATTGTTGCGGCGGCCGACGTCGTCGACCCCGTCTCCCAGCCCGGCACAGGGCTGGCGTCGTTCGGTTCCTTTGCCTTCTCGAAGACGTCCCGGCATCTGTCCCGCCTGATCGTGCCGCGGATCATCGTCGGGTGTGTCGAGGGCCGGAGCTGGCTGACCTACATCACGGACGACGGCGGCGCCGAGTTGAGTGCCTCCGCCGCCGAGGCGGAACTCGCCTCCTACCTCGACGGGGTCGAGCCGGAGCGCAAGCCCTGTCCGGCGGACCGCCTGGCGCCGGGCATCCTCACCGAGGAACAGTGGATGACGGCGGTCAGCCGCGGCGTCGCCCACATCCGGGCGGGTGAGCTGACCAAGCTGGTGCTGGCCCGGGACGTGGTCGCCGAGCTCGGCTCGCCCATTTCTACGGCGCAGGTGCTCCGAGAGCTCGCCGTCCGGTACTCGGACTGCTGGACCTACTCGGTGGACGGACTGATCGGGTCCACTCCGGAAATGCTCATCAAGGTCGAGAACCAGACGGCCCGTGCCCGGGTGCTCGCCGGAACCCTTGACCGGTCCACAGCTCCTGCGGGCGAGGCCGGTTACGCCGAGCGGGTCCTGGCCGGTTCCGAAAAACAGCAGCACGAGCATGAAATCGCGATCGACTCCCTAACGCACCAGCTGGAGCCGTTCACCCGCACCATGACCTCGCACAGCGAGCCCTTTGTCCTCGAACTTCCCAACGTGTGGCACCTGGCCTCCGATGTCAGTGCCGAACTGGCGGTCGACGACGACGGGAATGTGCCCTCGTCGCTTGCCCTGGTGGAGGCACTGCATCCCACGGCGGCAGTGTGCGGTACGCCCACCACGGTGGCCGGTGAACTGATCCGTGAACTGGAGCATCTCGAGCGGGGGCCCTACGCCGGCCCGGTGGGCTGGATGGACGCGAAGGGGAACGGCGAGTGGGGCATCGCCCTGCGTGGAGCAGTGGTGGAGACGCCCACGCGGGTGCGCATGTACGCGGGCTGCGGGATCGTCGAGGCCTCGCAACCCGTCGCGGAACTGGCCGAGACCTGGAGCAAGTTCCGGCCCATGATCGAAGCCCTTGGACTGCGCACGCCCTTCCGGCCGTGATTTCTTCTCACCCGGCGCTTGGTTACCAATAGGCAATACCTGTAGCCTGTGATGCACATCTCTATTACAGCTAGAATCGTCGATGACGTTTCTTTACACCCCGTCCCGAGCTGAGGTACTGCATGTTTTCGAAGATTTCCCGGTCGTTTGCCGTTATGGCCATCGGCACCCTTGCACTGACCGCCTGCGGCGGCGGCTCCGAGCCAGAGGAGGGCGGCGAGGCAGCCGGAGGCTCCGAGCTGAACCTCGTGTCGCCCGGCACGCTGACCGTGTGCTCCGACATCCCCTACGAGCCGTTCGAGTATGAAGAAAACGGCGAGTACGTCGGATTTGACATGGACCTGATGAAGGAGATCGCTACCGGTCTCGACCTGGAGTTCTCCGTACAGGACGTCGGCTTCGACGGCCTGCAGTCCGGGGCAGTCCTGGCCGCCGGTCAGTGTGACGTCGGCGCCAGCGCCATGACCATCACGCCTGAGCGCGAGGAAAACCTGACCTTCTCCGAGCCCTACTACGATTCCCTGCAGTCGCTGCTGGTTCCGGCGGACTCGGACATCGCCTCCCTGGAGGACCTCGCCGGTGAATCACTCGGCGTCCAGCAGGGCACCACGGGTGAGCAGTACGCCCGTGACAACGTTCCCGAAGACACCGAAGTAGTGGCTTTCCCGAGCGATGCTGAGCTCTACCCCGCCCTGCAGGCAGGCAACGTCGCGGCAATCCTCCAGGACCTGCCCGTCAACCTCAACCACACGCAGGAGGGCGACTTCACCATCGCCGCCGAGTTCGAGACAGATGAGCAGTACGGTTTCGCGTTCCCCAAGGAGGGCAGCGAGGCACTGGTCGAGGCCGTGAACACCCAGCTCACCGAAATGCGCGAGAGCGGCCGGTACGACGAAATCTATAACACCTACTTCGAGGAGAAGTAACCTCCCCACGGATCTGCGGCAGTTCCAGGTGCTGGAACTGCCGCAGCCGTGTTCACCTCCTGAAAGACAGGTAAATAACACGTGAAACCCACCACCCGTAAGCGGCTCTTCCGGGGTGCCCTGTACGCCATTTTCATCATCGCCGTCGTCGTCGTTGCTGTGCTGGCTGACTGGGAAGCAATCCAATCCAACTTCTTCGATCTCGACGTCGCCGCAGAGGCGTTTCCCGGGATCATCACCACCGCGGCGAAGAACACCGTGGTCTACACCGCCATCGCCTTTGTGGGCGGCATGATCGGCGGCCTCATCCTGGCCCTGATGAAGCTCTCCCCCGTCGGACCCTACCGCTGGCTGGCCACCGCCTACATTGAGCTGTTCCGCGGCCTGCCCGCACTGCTGGTGATTTTCGGATTCGCCTTCGCGGTTCCGATCGCCTTCCAGTGGCGTCCGCCGGGCGGCAGCGCCGGCGCCGGCCTGATCGCGCTCATCGTGGTCGCCGCCGCCTACATCGCGGAGACCATCCGTGCCGGCATCGAGGCCGTTCCCAAGGGCCAGGTGGAAGCGGCCCGTTCGCTGGGCATGCGGCCGTCTTGGACCCTGGTGTCCGTAGTCCTTCCCCAGGCCTTCCGGATCATCACGCCGCCGCTGACCAACGAGCTGGTCATCCTCATCAAGGACACCTCGCTGCTGTTCATCGCCGGTATGGCACTGGGAGACCGGGAATTGACCACCTTCGCCCGCGACTCTGTCTCGTCCCAGGCAAACGCGACGCCGCTGGTCCTCGCGGCGCTGATGTACCTGGTGATCACCCTCCCGCTGACCCAGCTGGTTGCCAAACTGGAACGCCATAACAAGAGAGGCCGATAAGCCATGGCCGCAACACCACGGACCGACGTACCCGCGATCGAGGTACGCGATCTGCACAAGTCCTTCGGGGACAACGAGGTGCTCAAGGGCATTGACTTCCATGTTGACCAGGGCGAGGTGGTCTGCGTGATCGGGCCTTCCGGTTCGGGCAAGTCCACGCTGCTGCGCTGCGTCAACCGGCTTGAGGAGCCCACCTCCGGGACCATCATCGTCGAGGGCGTCGACATCACCGACGAGGACACCGACCTGGACAAGGTCCGGACCCGCATCGGCATGGTGTTCCAGCAGTTCAACCTGTTTCCGCACCTGAACGTGCTGCGCAACCTGACGCTGGCGCAGATCCGCGCGAAAAAGCGGGGCCGCGCCGAGGCGGAGGAGATCGCCCGGCGCAACCTTGCCAAGGTGGGGTTGGCGGAGAAGGCCGATGCCTTCCCGTCGCAGCTTTCCGGCGGCCAGCAGCAGCGCGTGGCCATTGCGCGGGCGCTGTCCATGGACCCGGACATGATGCTCTTCGACGAGCCCACCAGCGCACTGGACCCCGAGCTGGTCGGCGACGTGCTGGACGTCATGAAGCAGCTCGCCCGCGACGGCATGACCATGATGGTGGTCACCCACGAGATGGGCTTTGCCCGCGAGGTCGGCGACCGCGTGGTGTTCATGGACGGCGGCGTGGTGGTTGAGCAGGGCAAGCCGGAGGACGTCCTCGGCAACCCGCAGCACGAGCGGACCCAGGGCTTCCTCTCAAAGGTGCTCTGACCCGGAGCAGGACCCATTCCACATCCGGTTGGTGCGTGCAACAATGTACGCACCAACCAGCCTGGTCTCCCCTACCCCAGGAATCCCATGTCCGAGCCCGTTACCGCCGGACGTCCGCGCCTGAGGGCGCGGTTCGCCGCCGTCGTCGTTGTTTGTCTCTCCCTGCTTACCGGGCTGCTCACCGCGCCGCCGGCCACCGCCGCGCAACCGGTCAGCGACCCCAACAACGTCCAGGTGCTGGTGACCAAGTCCCGGCCCCTGAACCCGCTGCGGTATGTCCCACCGGACCTCGTGGCCTATCCGGGCACCAGCTACCTGCTGCGGCGCGAGGTTTCAGGGCAGCTGCAGAACCTGTTCGCGGCCGCCCGGAATGCCGGTGCGCCGCTTGCCGTGGTGAGCGCCTACCGCTCCTATGACGAGCAGGCGTCGCTCTACAACTACTACGTGTCGCTCTACGGCCAGGCTGTCGCAGACACCATTTCCGCCCGCCCCGGGCACAGCGAGCACCAGACCGGGCTGGCGGTCGACGTCGGGAATGTGGACGGCTCCTGCGGGCTCGGCGCCTGCTTCGCCACCACGCCGGGCGGCCGCTGGGTGGCGGCCAACGCCTACCGGTACGGGTTCATCATCCGCTACCCGGACGGATACCAGTCCACCACCGGGTACACCTTCGAGCCGTGGCACCTGCGCTATGTCGGCCGGTCCGTGGCCACCGAGATGCGGACCCGCGGCATCCCCACCATGGAGCACTACTACAACGGCTCCAACCCGTCCATCAAGGACTCCGCGGACCTTGTGGCCGCCGATTCCACCGGCACGCTGTGGACCTACCCGCCGAACTACCTGAACGGGTTCCGCCCGCGCGCCCGCCTCGGCGCCGGATGGTCCAGCCTCAAGGCCGGCTTCACCACGGACTGGAACGCGGACGGCATCCAGGACATCCTCGCCCAGTGGAATGACGGGCGGCTGACCCTGTACCGCGGCCTCTTCGGTGGAGGATTCCAGGCGCCGGTCGGCATCGGTCACGGCTGGGGTTCCTTCGAGATCTCCGTCGGAACGTGGGTGCGCGGAAGCCGCTTCCCGTCAATTGTGGCGAAGGATGGAAGCGGCGGACTCTGGCACTACGCCAACCCCGCCGGTCTGGGATTGTCCACTGCCGCCCGGCTCGGGCACGGCTGGCAGGACCTGCGCATCACCCTCGCTGACTGGGACCGTGACGGCAACTCGGACCTCCTGGCCGCCAGGCCCACCGGCGCACTGGTGCTGTACCGCACCAATGGAGGCGGCGCCTTTGTCAACGAGACCCGTCGCGTCATCGGCAACGGCTGGCAGTCGATGGACAGTCTCAAGGCCATCTCCGGCTTCCAGGAACCGGGCTCGTACGGGCTGCGGGCGCGCACGTCCACCGGGCAGCTGAGGTACTACCCGATGCCCGGCAACCGGTGGGGAACCGCGGCCTCGATCGGGCAGGGCTGGCAGACCTACCGGCTCTTCCGCTGACCCGTCTTGAGGAAGCTGACCCGCCTCGGGGAAGCTGACCTGCCTCGCGGAAGCTGCCCCGCCTTAGGGAGACTGACCTGCCTTGGGGAGACTGCCCCGCCTTGGGGAATCAGTGCCCGACGGCGGCCAGCACCGCCTGCTTCACGCGCGCGTGGAAGCCGCGAAGCCCGGCGCGGTCGGTCCTGACCTCCAGGACCAAGCGGCCCGTGACCGGCTCCGCCAGTGCCGCATCCAGCTCGGCAGCGGTGCTGATGAGACGGTGCCGGACGCCGTAACCGGCAGCCAGCGCCGCCAGATCAGCCGAGTGCGGCGTACCGAAGAGGCGTTCGACGGCGGTGCCGTAGCGTTCCACCGTGGCCGGCTGGCCGTGCTCGAGCAGCCCGAAGATGCCGCCGCCGGCGTCGTTGAGGACAACCACCTGCAGGTCCGGCTCTTCCTCGCCGGGGCCCAGGAGGAGGCCGCCGGCGTCATGCAGGAAGGTCAGGTCGCCGACCAGCAGCCGGGTGGGAATACCGGCGGCGAGCGCAATGCCGCCGGCCGTCGAGATGGAGCCGTCGATCCCGGCGAGTCCCCGGTTTGCGTACACCTCGAGCGGGTGCCAGTCGCCGGAGGCCATGAGGTCCACGTCCCGGATGGGGTTCGAGGACCCGAGCACCAGGTTGTCCGCCGTGTTCTCCCACACCGCGTCCGCCACGTGAAGACCGGTCAGGGCAGGTTCCTGATCGAGCAGCAGCTGCAGTGCGGCCTCGGCGCGCGCACCGGCTTCCCGCCATTCCCGCAGCCAGCCGTCCGGTCCGCGCCCGGCAAAGGCCACGAGCTCATCGAGCGTGCCGATCAACCGCTCCGGACGCCTGCCCTCCTCGAACCACGCCGGTGGTTCCGGGACGTACAGCGCCCTCTCGATGTCCGTTCGGGCCAGCAGGGCGGCGACCGGACGTGACAGTGTGGGCCGGCCGAAGACCACCACGCGCTCGATCCGGGGCCCGAACCCCTCGAGCAGCAACCGGTACGCGCCGATCGCCGAGGAGCCGAACCGCGCGTTCGACGACGGCTCGGCCAGCAGCGGCAGGCCAAGATGCTGCGCGAACACCGCCGCCAGCTCCCCCGCTCCGTCCCCGGCGACCACCACCGTACGCGCGCCCGCCCCGGAAGGGGGTGCCGCCGTCGTCGTACCCCGGTCTGGACCTGCGGAATCACCGCCTGTCATCCCGGATGCGGCGTGCACCCCAGCCTCGGACGTGACCTCGGCGTCGGTGTGGGTGGAAGGCATGGAGGGGACCAACGGGTCGCGGAACGCCAGGTTCACCTGCACCGGACCGGCCGGCCCGTTGACGCCGCGCGACTCGGCAAGTGCACGCGCCAGGTAAGGCGACGGGTCGGTGCCCGCCGGGACGTCGACGGCGGCGCGCACGTGCACCCCGAACAGGCCTGCCTGCCGGGTGGTCTGGTTGGCGCCGGTGCCGCGGAGCTCGTCCGGGCGGTCGGCGGAGAGCACCACGAGCGGCACCGCGGCATGGTTGGCCTCCATCACGGCGGGGAGCAGTTCTCCGACGGCGGTGCCGGAGGTCGTGACGACGGCGGCGGGACGCTGGGAGCCCAGCGCCAGGCCCAGCGCGGTGAAGCCTGCCACCCGCTCGTCAACGCGGACGTGAATGCGGAGCTCGCCGCGTTCGGCTGCCTCGGCGAGCGCATACGCCAGCGGTGCGCTCCGGGAACCGGGAGCAAGAACGACGTCGGTGATTCCGGCTGTAGCGAGGGCGGCGGTCACGCGGCGGGCTGAGTCAGAGGAGTCCACCCCTCCATCCTCACACTGTTGTGTTGCACGTCCGTGATTTCACCCATGGTTCACCTTCTGGTCCTCATGCGGAAAGGTGGCGCTGACAGCCTCGGAATCGACCGTTCACCATCGGAAGGCTCCCTCCCATGACTCTCGAATCCCCCCGCCGTTTCCTGCCCATGCTCAACCATGTCAAGGGCAAGCGAAGCGCGGTTACCTGCGCGTTGAAGTGCGACAACGCGTGTGCCAAGGACGTCTGCAACACGTCGAACAACAGCTACATGCGGGACATCGTCTCGGCCGAATACTCACGCCGCAATATCCTCGGCGTCGGTGCCGTCGGCGCCCTGACCCTGCTGCTCGGCGCGAACGCCGTGAATCAGGCACCGGGTGCCCAGGCCCAGGGGCTCTCCCCCGCCGCCAGGGCCGGCGGGCGCCTTCAGTTCTCCGCCATTGCTCCCGTGCAGGCGTCGGTGGATGAGTTCACAGTCCCGAAGACCTACTCCTGGGAGCCGGTCATCCGCTGGGGCGATCCGCTGTTCAGGGATACCCCGGATTTCGACATCAACAACCAGACCCCCGAGTCACAGGCCGACCAGTTCGGGTACAACAACGACTACCTGGACATCCTTCCGCTGGATGAGAAGAACACCCGGGCAGTGCTCGTTGCCAACCACGAGTACACCAATGAAAACATCATGTTCCCGCCGAGCATGGATCCGGCCACCGTCCGCGCCATCGCAAAGAACGCCCATGGGATGAGCGTCGTGGAACTCGAACGCAAGGCCGAAGGGTTCCCCTGGAAGTACGTGCGCGGCGCCAAACTGAACCGCCGTATCACCATGTCCACGCCGTTCACCCTCTCCGGCCCGGCCGCCGGTTCCGACCTCGTCAAGACGGCAGCGGATCCCGAGGGACGCACCGTTCTCGGTACGTTGAACAACTGCGCCGGCGGCACCACCCCCTGGGGCACCATCCTCTCCGGCGAGGAAAACTTCAACGGTTACTTCAAGGTGACTGCGCCCACGGCCGCACAGCGCCGTTACGGACTCACCAATTCCAACCCCGGCCGGGGCTGGCACCTCGACGAGCAGCGCTTCGACGCGTCCACCGAAGAGTACAAGAACGAGCCGAACCGCTTCGGCTACATCGTCGAGCTCGACCCGATGGATCCCACCTCCACCCCGGTCAAGCACACCGCCATGGGCCGGTTCAAGCACGAGGGCGCCAACGTCCGGGTGAACGCCGATGGCCGGGTAGTGGCCTACATGGGCGACGACGAGCGCTTCGACTACCTGTACAAGTTCGTGTCGCGTGACAAGTACATCGAGGGCAACCGGGCACACAACAAGACCCTGATGGCCAACGGTGACCTCTTCGTGGCGCGTTTCCGCGGCAACTCGGAGTCCGAGATCGACGGTTCAGGCGCAGTCCCCTCCGACGGCGCGTTTGACGGAAGCGGCGAGTGGATCCCGCTGACCCGCAACGGCCAGAGCGCTGTCCCGGGCATGACCACTGAGGAAGTCCTCGTCTACACCCGGCTCGCCGCGGACAAGGTGGGCCCCACCAAGATGGACCGCCCGGAGGATGTGGAGCCCAACCCTGTCACCGGGAAGATCTACGTGGCCTGCACCAACAACTCCAACCGCGGCGTCGGCTCAAACGCGCCGGCGGACGAGGCCAACCCGCGGACGCAGAACCGCGACGGCCACATCGTCGAGATCACCGAAACCAACAACGACGCCACCGCGGCAACGTTCAACTGGAATCTCCTGATGGTCTGTGGCGATCCTGCGCAGGGTGACGTCACCTACTTCAGCGGCTACCCGGTGGACCAGGTCTCCCCGATCTCCTGCCCGGACAATGTGGCGTTCGATTCAGCGGGCAACCTCTGGATCTCCACTGACGGCGCGCCCTCGGGCATCGGCTACAACGACGGCCTGTTCAAGGTCCAGCTCGAGGGAGCGGACCGCGGCAAGGTGGAGCAGTTCCTGTCCGTTCCGCGCGATGCCGAGACCTGCGGCCCGGTCATCCACGACCAGGAAGGCATGGTCTTCGTGGCCGTGCAGCACCCGGGTGAGGACGGCACATGGGGCAACAACACCTCGCTGTTCCCCTACGACGGAACCCCGGCACCCCGCCCGTCGGTGGTCCAGGTGTTCCGCGGCAAGAACGGTAACGGCCTGCGGAAGTAACCCCTTCCGCAGATGCGGCCGGAGGTGCCCAACGGCGCACCTCCGGCCTTTCGCTTTACAGGGCCGCGGCCACCCGCTCCAGCCGTTCCAGCCACCATCGGGTGCGGTCCGGCGGAGCGGCGAAGCGCTCCAGAAGCTCCTCCGAAACCGGCACGGGGCGCACCGCCAGCCAGCCGGCGTCGGGCAGTAACGGCGCGGGAGACACGTCACCGTCCATCAGTGACAGGGTGGCCAGTCCGCAGGCGTAGGGCAGGTCGGGAAGCGACGCGGCGAGCGCCACCCCCGCGCTGATGCCTACCGACGAGTCCAGGGCGGAACTGACGACGGCGGGAAGCCCGGCCTGCGCCACAATGTCCAGCGCGCGCCGGACCCCGCCCAGCGGCGCCACCTTCACCACAAGCAGGTCCGCCGCGTCCTCCCGCGCCACC
>NZ_KI914610.1:11317-12954 GCF_000520475.1 Arthrobacter sp. 35/47 | reverse complement strand
GTTCCAACCGATGTCGGCGGATCAGCCAGCCCGCCCGGAATGCCCGTCATCAATGTCATGCCGCCAGTTTTACGCCACTGATAGGCGGCCCCGTTGCGGGACACACCCGCGACCCGGGCAGCCTCACTGAATGAGGCCCCCGAGCACAACACCGCGTAGAACTTATCCCACTGCTCCGGCAGGAACCACGTCTTCTTCATAGCAACACCACTTTCGGGGAGGCGTTGCACTGACCGTATGACTTTCCAGGCCCGGAACCCGCCAGGTCTGCACAAAAGTTCCCGGGGAAAGGGGAGTAGGGGAGTCGGGGAGTCGGGGCGCGTTCGGGGAATAGGATACATAACCGTTTCCTAATGCACGCATGCATAGGCTAGCCTTACTTAAGTCCGTTTCGGTTGGCTCAAGGAGGCATGCATGGCCGCCCTCGATGCGCCTGCCTCCCCGGCCCTCTCCGCACCCCGGGCGCCAAGGCGTCCGGCCGCCCGCGGACTGAAACTGGTCCTGGCGATTGCGGTTCTCGCGCTCGCTGGTGTTGCATCCCTCGCGATCGGCGCGCGTCCCATCAGCCCGGAAACACTGGTCCAGGCTCTGACCGCGTACAACCCCGCCAACGGAGACCACGCCGTGGTCCTCTCGCGGATCCCGCGCACGCTCGTCGGCCTGCTCGCCGGCGCCGCCCTCGGCCTCGCAGGTGCCGCCATGCAGGGCGTCGCGCGCAACCCGCTGGCCGACCCGGGGATCCTCGGCGTCAACTCCGGGGCAGCGCTTGCCGTGGTGATCGGCATCTTCGTTTTCGGCGTCACCAACTTCACGGGCTACATCTGGTTCGCGTTCCTCGGGGCGGGGGCCGCCGCCGTGCTGGTCTACGTCAATGTCATGCCGCCAGTTTTACGCCACTGATAGGCGGCCCCGTTGCGGGACACACCCGCGACCCGGGCAGCCTCACTGAATGAGGCCCCCGAGCACAACACCGCGTAGAACTTATCCCACTGCTCCGGCAGGAACCACGTCTTCTTCATAGCAACACCACTTTCGGGGAGGCGTTGCACTGACCGTATGACTTTCCAGGCCCGGAACCCGCCAGGTCTGCACAAAAGTTCCCGGGGAAAGGGGAGTAGGGGAGTCGGGGAGTCGGGGCGCGTTCGGGGAATAGGATACATAACCGTTTCCTAATGCACGCATGCATAGGCTAGCCTTACTTAAGTCCGTTTCGGTTGGCTCAAGGAGGCATGCATGGCCGCCCTCGATGCGCCTGCCTCCCCGGCCCTCTCCGCACCCCGGGCGCCAAGGCGTCCGGCCGCCCGCGGACTGAAACTGGTCCTGGCGATTGCGGTTCTCGCGCTCGCTGGTGTTGCATCCCTCGCGATCGGCGCGCGTCCCATCAGCCCGGAAACACTGGTCCAGGCTCTGACCGCGTACAACCCCGCCAACGGAGACCACGCCGTGGTCCTCTCGCGGATCCCGCGCACGCTCGTCGGCCTGCTCGCCGGCGCCGCCCTCGGCCTCGCAGGTGCCGCCATGCAGGGCGTCGCGCGCAACCCGCTGGCCGACCCGGGGATCCTCGGCGTCAACTCCGGGGCAGCGCTTGCCGTGGTGATCGGCATCTTCGTTTTCGGCGTCACCAACTTCACGGGCTA
>NZ_KI914610.1:7553-11217 GCF_000520475.1 Arthrobacter sp. 35/47 | reverse complement strand
GTGCTGGTCTACGCGGTGGCGAGCCTCGGCCGTGACGGCGCCACACCCATCAAACTGGCCCTGGCCGGAGCGGCCCTCTCCGCAGGCATGGTCTCGCTCCTGAACGCAGTCCTCGTCTCCAGCCAACAGGCCTTTGACACCTTCCGGTTCTGGCAGGTGGGCTCGGTCGCCGGCCGCGGGTGGGACGTGATCGTTCCGGTACTGCCCTTCCTCGCGTTCGGTTTCGCCCTGACCCTGCTGACCGGCAAGGTCCTCAACAGCCTGTCTCTCGGCGACGACATCGCACGCGGCCTGGGCCAGAATGTGACTGCCGCCCGCGCACTGACGGCGCTCGGCGTCGTCGTGCTCTGCGGTGCGGCGACAGCGGCCGCCGGGCCGATCGCCTTCGTAGGCCTGGTCATCCCGCACGTGGTGCGCGCCTTCACCGGCCCCGACTACCGGTGGATCCTGCCGTTCTCCATGGTGCTGGCACCCGTTCTGCTGCTCGCGGCGGACATCCTCGGGCGGGTCATCCTCCCTCCCGGTGAGGTGCAGGTGGGAATCCTCACCGCCGTGATCGGGGCTCCGGTGTTCATCTGGCTGGTACGACGCCGGAAGATGGCCGAGCTGTGAGCCTCGGAACCCGGCCGGCCGCAAACGCCGCTGAGCGCGTAGACAACGGGGCCATGGTGCTCCCGGGACGCTCGCACCTTCGCGCCCAGCGGGCCGTGAAGATCGGCAGCCTCGCGTTCCTCATTCTCGCGCTCAGTACCGCCACACTGCTGCTGGGCCGCTACACCGTCACCATCCCCGACTTCTTCCGCATCGTTGCGGGCGCGGACATCCCCGGCGCCAGCTTCATCGTGATGGAGAACCGGATTCCGCGGGTGCTCATCGGCATCCTGGTCGGGGGAGCGTTCGGCGCGGCCGGAGCCGTTTTCCAGACCATGCTCCGCAACCCGCTCGCCAGCCCGGACATCATCGGCATCAGCTACGGTGCCAGCGCCTCGGCCGTCTTCGCCATCGCGTTCCTCGGCGCTTCGGGTCTTGCACTTTCAGGGTTCGCGATGGCCGGAGCACTGGCGGTTGCGCTCGCGATCTACGTCATCTCCCGCCGCGGTTCGGTGGCCGGATACCGGCTCATCCTGGTGGGTATCGGGTTCTCCGCTGTCCTCCAGGCGGTGGTCAGCTTCCTGCTGACGCGCACCGACATCAACGTCGCCACCGACGCCCTCGCCTGGCTGAACGGATCGCTCAACTCGAGCAACTGGGACCGGGTGACCGTCCTGTCGGTGGCGCTGGCGGTGCTGGCGCCCGCCGTCGTCGTGCTCTCCCGCCCGCTGCGCGGTCTGGAACTGGGAGACGACGCCGCTGCGGGCCTCGGCGTGAACGTCGAGCGGTCACGGCTCGCGCTCATCGTCACCGGCGTGCTGCTCGCGGCAGTGGCGACGGCGGCGGCCGGGCCGGTTGCCTTCATCGCCTTCCTCTCCGGGCCCATCGCCCGGCGCCTCCTCGGCGGCTACCGCCCGCTGGGAACGGCGGCCCTCGTGGGAATGGTGATTGTCCTCGCCGGCGATTTTGCGGGGGCAAACCTGATCCCGGGGGTTTCCCTGCCGGTCGGAGTGATCACGGGCGTCCTCGGGGCGCCGTTCCTCCTCTGGCTCCTTGCCACCGCCAACCGATCCGGCCAGGGAGGCTGACATGAGGTTGAACGCCCAGAATCTGACCCTCGCGTATGACAAGCGCCGGGTGGTCGAGGACCTCACGGTGGAGCTGCCTGCGGGCAAGGTCACCGTCATCGTCGGCGCAAACGCCTGTGGCAAGTCCACGCTGCTCCGCGGGCTGGCCCGGCTCCTCAAGCCGGCGGCCGGGACCGTCCTGCTGGACGGCAAGGATATCCATTCGCTGTCCACCCGCGCCGTGGCGAAGACCCTGGGTCTGCTGCCGCAGACGCCGGTCGCCCCGGACGGGATCGCCGTGGCGGATCTTGTGGGCCGCGGCCGCTACCCCCACCAGGGCTGGTTCCGCCAGTGGAACACCGACGACGACGCCGCCGTGGCGTCCGCGCTGCGCCTCACCGACACGCTGGAACTGTCCGACCGCAACGTCGACGAACTTTCCGGCGGCCAGCGCCAGCGCGTGTGGATTGCGATGGCTCTCGCCCAGCAGACCGACATCCTTCTCCTGGATGAGCCCACCACCTTCCTGGATGTCACCCACCAGATCGAGGTCCTGGACCTCATCACCGACCTGAACCGGAGGGCCGGCACCACCGTCGCGATCGTCCTGCATGACCTGAATCTTGCCGCGCGGTACGCGGACCACCTCATTGCCATGAAGGACGGACGCATCGTCGCCGAGGGGGCGCCGCTGGACGTTGTCACGGAAAAAACGGTGGCCGACGTCTTTGGTCTGGAGTCCCGGGTGATCCCGGATCCGGTAGCAGGCACGCCCATGGTGGTTCCCGTGGGACGGCATCACTCTGCTCGCCGCCCGGAAGCATCCACGACGGCGAAGACGCCGGGTTTCTTAGCCAACCCGCAGGACGGGTTATCCGCACTGAGCATGGAGGCAGCATCGTGACAGAAGTCAGCACCACCCGCCGGGCGGCGCGGAACACCTCTGCGCAGGGGGCGGTATCAGCCGTCCGCGCCTTCGACGTGGTGATCAGCCGCACGGAGCGCATCAGCTCCAACTTCCTCCGCATCACCTTCGGGAGTGCGTGCCTTTCCGATTTCGGCGTGCAGGGGTCCACCCTCGATCTCCGCATCAAGGTGGTGATTCCGCCGGTGAGCGGCCGGTGCGCCGACCTCGGCGCCCTGATGGACGGTGCAGGCAGCGGCTGGTACCAGCAGTGGCTGTCCCTCGACCCCGCCGAGCGCGGAACCATGCGCACCTACACGGTCCGCGCTTCCCGGTGTGATGCCGTGGTCCCCGAACTGGATGTCGACTTCGTGATGCATTTCGATGCGGACGGCAAGGGCGGACCTGCTTCACAGTGGGCTGCCGCGGCACAGCCGGGGGACCGGGTGTGGCTGATCGGGCCCAACATCCACGCCGCGAGCTGCACCACCGCCGGCTCGTACGGCGGAATCGAGTGGCGCCCCGGCCTGGCCCAGAATGTTCTGCTGGCCGGTGATGAAACTGCTGTCCCGGCCATCAGTGCCATCCTCGAGTCGCTGCCCAAAGACATCAGCGGCCACGCCTTCCTGGAGGTCCCCGACGGTTCCGACTGCCAGGAGATCCGGACCCGTTCCAGGGTCGGCGTCAGCTGGCTGGCGCGCGGCGGGCGTCCGCACGGTGAGCTGCTCGACGCCGCCGTCCGCCAGGCGGTAAGGGTGCCTGGCTGGGTGTCACTGGCCGCGCCGTTCCGGGTCAGCCTCGGAAGCGACACCCCGACGGGGCAGGCGCTCGCCGCTCCCCGGCCTGGCCCAGAATGTTCTGCTGGCCGGTGATGAAACTGCTGTCCCGGCCATCAGTGCCATCCTCGAGTCGCTGCCCAAAGACATCAGCGGCCACGCCTTCCTGGAGGTCCCCGACGGTTCCGACTGCCAGGAGATCCGGACCCGTTCCAGGGTCGGCGTCAGCTGGCTGGCGCGCGGCGGGCGTCCGCACGGTGAGCTGCTCGACGCCGCCGTCCGCCAGGCGGTAAGGGTGCCTGGCTGGGTGTCACTGGCCGCGCCGT
>NZ_KI914610.1:3253-7453 GCF_000520475.1 Arthrobacter sp. 35/47 | reverse complement strand
CGCCGGCGCCGGGGGGCCTTCCCGTGCAGCCGGGCCCGAGCCCGAAGAGATCGACATCGACCGGACCGTTCTGTGGGAAACGCCGCAACTGCTCGACGCCGCGGCCCTGGACGGTTCCCTGAACCCGGACAAGCCCTCCGGTGCCCTGCCCTTCTATGCCTGGATTGCCGGTGAGGCCGCCGTGGTCCGCGGCCTTCGCCGCTACCTGGTGCGCGACGTCGGCATCGACCGCAAGCAGGTGGCGTTCATGGGCTACTGGCGTCAGGGAAAATCGGAACCCGCTTAGCATGGCGTGATGCAATTCATGCGGAGGTTCGCATAACGGAATTGTAACTATTGTGCGGATGCCGTAGCGTTGAACCCGGTCATTCGTACCGTGACCGCCGGTCTGTACGCTCAACCCTGTCAGCAGCCCGGCCCCGTTCTTCTTCAAAGACAGGGGCGGAGAACCCAATACCAGGCAGCGTGTCTGCCTTGGGGTGAAGCCTGCATACCTCGTCCCGCCGCCGCGGTCACTTCGAGGTCAGGCCGAGTCAACTCTTGCTCGAACCCGACAGCTAACTTCGCCGGCGTAAAAGAGAGGCACCCCCTTGTCCCAGCACGCCCACGCGCCCACATCCTCCCCCCACCGGCCGTCAACCGGTGCCGAAAACCGGACCCGCAGCGCAGCACGGCGCCGCGACCGCTTCCACCGCCGCGTCCGCACCCTGCTGCTCACGGGCGGAGCGCTCACCGCTGCAGCCGGCGTCGCGCTGACCGCCGTGGCGGGGAACCCCACCCTCACGCAGGCCGGACTCGTGACTCCGAACGCCACCCAGGGCGTCACCGTGCCCGAGGACGCAGCAATGGACTTCAGCCGCGAACCGATTGCACCGTCGTCGCAGGGGAGTACCCAGGGCGGCACACCGGCCACCGAGGAAACGAAGGTTTCAACCCTTTCCAGCGGAAAGCCCGACGTCGCCGCAGCGCCGGCCAGGGAGCCGGTGGAGCGCGACCGGGAGCCGGAGAAGCCGGCCGAGGAGCCCGCCGAGCCCGCAAAGCCGGTGGAGAAGCCCGTCGAGGAGCCGTTGCTCGGCCCGCCGCTGACCGAGCTTTCGGTGGCTTCCCCCTACGGGAACCGGGTCAATCCAATGGGCGGGTACGGCCAGGAACTGCACACCGGAACGGATTACTCCGGGGCCTGCGGTACGCCGGTCCTCGCCTCAAGCGCAGGGACGGTCACCGAGTCCGGCTGGCACCCCTATGGCGGGGGGCAGCGCATTGTCATCGACCACGGCGGCGGACTGAAGACCACCTACAACCACCTGAGTTCGCTGGGAATCCCGGTGGGCGGGAAGGTCGAGCGGGGCCAGACCATCGGCGCGGTGGGCACCACCGGCAACTCCACCGGCTGCCACCTGCACTTCGAAGTGGTTGTCGATGACCTGACCGTGGACCCGAGCGGCTACCTCTGAGTCCGGGGCTTACGGCTCCGGGTCGGTGAGGATCGCCGGATCCTTGCGCCCGTAGGGCATCCGAACCTTCAGCGAGTTGGGTTCAACCCTGAACGCCATGTGCGTGCCCTCGCCGAGGGCGTCGCCGTCCAGCTCGATCTCCAGCGGAGTGTCCGACTCCACTTCCGCCGTCTTGCATTGGTAGTACTCCACTGACGGGTCCTTGCCCTTGCCCCGTGCGAGGAGCTTCGCGACAACGGCGAACCATCCCAGCTTGCCGCTCGGTGCGATGGTCATGATGTCCAGGAGGCCGTCGTTGAGCCTGGCGCCCGGAAAAATCTCCAGGCCGCCCATGATTTTTCCGCAGTTGCCGCCCATGACGCTGCGCAGTCGGCGGGTGACCCGCTTGCCGCCGTCGATCGAGAGGTGCACCTTCGCCGGCTTGCCGGGAAGGTTGCGGATACCGGCGTCCACGTAGGCGAGCCAGCCCACCTTGTCCTTGAGGTCATCGCGGGTGTCCGCCATGACCGAGGCATCGAATCCGAGCCCGGCCATCACCAGGAATACGTGCGCATCCTGGGCCCGGTCCACGTTCACATGCACAACATCAATGAGCCGCTCGGTGCCTCCAAGGGCCGCCTCGACCGCGCCGCGCGGATCATCGACGTCGATATCCAGGTTGCGGGCCAGCAGGTTGCCGGTGCCCAGCGGCAGGAGGCCGAGTGCGGTGCCGGTGCCCGCCAGCTCCTCGGCCACGCAGCGCACTGTGCCGTCGCCCCCGGCAGCGATCACGACGTCGACGCCGGCCTTGAGCGCCTCCTGAGTCTGTCCGTGCCCCGGATCATCCTTGGAAGTCTCCAGGAAAAGCGGCTCCTGCCAGCCCTGCTCGAGGCTCAATTCCGTGACGATTGCGCGGATGTCCTCCTCGGTGGGCTTGACCGGGTTGAGGATCAGGGCCGCACGCCTGGTGCGCGCGTCCGGCTGCGTTTCGACCTGCGGTTCAGACTCGGTGTCCTGCAATGAAGCCATGTGTGTACTCCTGACGAGAGCGGTTCGTCATCGAGCTTAGCGTCTGGGTCCCGTGGGGCGTGCGCAGGAATTGCACCGCAACTATGCTGGGTGGTCGAACCACAAGGAGGAGCCATGACCGAGGACCAGTCCAACGCACCGGAGGGGCGCGGCGAAACGAAGGACCCGAGCGAGGGCAACCCGTTCGGCGGATCGCCGACGTTCCCTGACCCGTCCGGCGTACGTCCCACCGGGAATGCCACCGGTTTCAACGGCACCTACACGGAAACCGAACATCACACCCAGCATGAATACGATGCGGAGCACCATCGCGGCGGCACGCCCCCGGAAACCTCCGACGAGGAGGAGCAGGCGGATTGAGCAGCCGGTTCACCCATCGTTATGTCGCCCTCGGCGACTCCTTTACCGAGGGCGTAGGTGACTGGGACCAGCGCAGCCCCAACGGTGTCCGCGGCTGGGCTGACCGCGTCGCGGAGCAGCTGGTCCTCGCCGATCCTTCCTGGGGCTATGCGAACCTTGCCATCCGCGGCCGCAAGATGCGGCAGATCCTGGGTGAGCAGGTGGACGCGGCGCTCGCGCTCCAGCCGACCCTTGTCACCATCTACGCAGGCGCGAATGACATCCTGCGTCCCTCCATTGATCTTGATGAACTGCTGGCGGAGTACGACGCCGGAATCGCCCGCCTGCGCGCCGGCGGTGCCGCCGTGGTGCTGTTCACCGGATTCGACTCGGTGAAGTCGGCAGTCTTCGGCAAGACCCGCGGGCGTACCGCTATCTACAACGAGCTGGTCCGCGAAATCGTGGACCGCCACGACGCCGAGCTGGTCGACTACTGGCGGATGCGCGAATTCCAGAACTGGGGTTACTGGGACGTGGACCGCATGCACATGGCAGCTTCCGGACACACGCTCATGGCGGTGAAGGTGCTGGAAGTCCTGAAGTCGGCGCACAGCATCGAGGTGCCGGAACTTGAGGCCCGCCCGGCACTTTCCCGGCTGACGCAGCTGCGCAAGGATGCCCTCTGGGCCCGCGAGTACCTCGGACCATGGGTGGGCAGGCGGCTGCGCGGGCAGTCCTCCGGAGACGCACTGCCGGTGAAGTATCCCGAGCTGACACATCCGGTGTGGACGCGGCAGGCAACATCCCCGTGACGGCCGCGGTTCTGCAAGAATGATTCGCATGACTGGCACGCGATGGCTGAATCCTGCTCAGAGGCAAGCGTGGCTGGCTCTCTACGCGGTGGCAACGATGCTCCCGGGCGCCCTCGACGCCGAGCTCAACCGGCGGGCCAGGATCACCCTGTTCGACTACCACGTGCTCGCGATGCTCTCCGAGGCTGATGACCGCACCCTCCCCATGAGCGAGCTGGCCGGCCGCTCCAATGCGTCACTGTCCAGGCTCAGCCATGTGGTCACCAAACTCGAGTCCCGCGGTTGGGTACAGCGGAGCCAGAGCACCCGCGACCTTCGCGTCACCACGGCGTCCATCACGGTGGAGGGCCTGGACAACCTGCAGGATCTGGCGGTGGAACACGTGGAACATGTCCGTCGGCTGGTTTTCGACGGGCTCGATGAGCGGGATGTTGCCGACCTGGAAAGGGTGGGCAAGAAAATCCTCGCCCGGCTCGATGAAACGCACTGGATCCTGAAGCAGTCCCAGCCGGTGGCGTCGGCGTGACCGAACCGTCCATTCTGGCGGTGATCCTGGCCGGCGGCACCGGCGGGCGGCTCGGGGCGCA
>NZ_KI914610.1:0-3153 GCF_000520475.1 Arthrobacter sp. 35/47 | reverse complement strand
CGCTCACGGACAGCAAGGCCAAGCCGGTGGTGCCGGTGGGCGGAACGTACCGGCTCATCGACATTCCGCTGTCCAACCTGCACCACAGCCATATTTCGGACGTCTGGGTGGTGGAGCAGTACCAGCCGAAATCGATCAACGACCACCTGGCGAACGGCCGGCCCTGGGACCTCGACCGCACCAACGGCGGTCTGCGGGTCCTGCCGCCCTTCCAGGGGGAGCACGGTGCAGGATTTGCCGCCGGAAACGCCGATGGTCTGTACCGGCAGGCGGAATTCATCCGCGAATTCGACCCCGAGCTGGTGCTGGTGCTCAGTGCCGATCATCTGTACCGCCTGGACTACCGGGATGTGGTCAGCACCCACCGGAAAGCAGGGGCGGCACTGACCATGGTGACGGTGGAGTACGACGGCGATGCCTCCCAGCATGGCGTAGTCGAGTCCGAGCGCGGCCTGGTTACAGGCTTCCAGTACAAGCCCGAGGACCCGCGCAGCAGCGTGGTGGCGGCGGAGATCTTCCTGTATTCGACAGACGTGCTGCTGGACACGCTCGCGTATCTGCACGAGCGCGACGGCGAGCTGCAGGACTACGGCGACCAGCTCATTCCGCACCTCGTGGAGAACGGGACGGTCGCTGACCACCGGCTGGACTCCTACTGGCTGGACCTCGGCACCCCCGAGAACTACCACCGCGCACACATGGACCTGCTGTCGGGTGCCGGTCTGGCCTTCGACGATCCGGCCTGGCCGATTCTCAGCGCCAGCCCGCGCCGCCTGCCTGCCTTTGTTGCTGACTCCGCAAGGGTGGCGAGCAGCCTGCTCTCGCCGGGCGCACGCATCGCGGGCGCCGTCACCAACAGCGTGATCGGACCGGACGTGGTCGTGGAGGAGGGGGCCGTCGTCGAACATTCAGTGGTGCTGGACCGGGCCCGCATCCCGGCCGGTGCGGTGCTGCGCTCGGTGATTGTCGACGCCGACGCGCAGCTGGATCCCGGCGCGGCGATCGGTGAGGCCGGCAGCGTGACGGTTGTCGACGCCAACGGTAAGGCCACGCACCCAAGCGGGTGAGGCGGCGGCTGAGACCGGCCGCGATTGGTCTTAAAGCCGCCTCCCTCCTAGAATGGAAAGGCATCAGTTGGCGGAGCGTGCGCAATTGCTCCGGTTTTCGGGAGTTTATCTCGCCCGAGGGCCGGTAGTTAGGGGCTCAGGTTGCGCTCACATCGCGAACACCGCAGATGGCCGTTGTAGCCGTCAGGACGGTGACGCCGCTGAAGCATTCCATGGCAGGTAGCACTGTCTGTTACCTGTTTTATTCAATCTTTGGAGGATCGTCATGGCAGCTCACTGCCAAGTGACTGGGGCCGAGCCGGGCTTCGGGCACAGTATTTCGCACTCGCACCGCCGCACCAAGCGCAGGTTCGACCCGAACATTCAGAAGAAGCGCTACTGGGTTCCGTCCCTGCGCCGTAACGTAACGCTGCAGGTTTCCGCCCGCGGCATCAAGACCATCGACGTGCGCGGTATTGACGCCGTCGTCGCTGAAATCCAGGCGCGGGGAGTGAAGCTCTAATGGCAAAGGACAAAGACGTACGTCCGATCATCAAGCTGAAGTCCACGGCAGGCACCGGGTACACCTACGTGACCCGCAAGAACCGCCGTAATGACCCGGACCGTATGGTTCTGATGAAGTACGACCCCAAGATCCGCAAGCACGTCGAATTCCGAGAGGAGCGCTAAACACATGGCTAAGAAGTCAAAGATTGCTCGCAACGAGCAGCGCAAGGTCATTGTTGAGCGCTACGCGGCCAAGCGCCTCGAGCTCAAGAAGACGCTGGTTGATGAAAACGCAACCGACGAGGCACGCGAGGCTGCACGCCTCGGCCTCCAGAAGCTGCCCCGCAACGCGTCGCCGGTCCGCCTGCGCAACCGCGACCAGATCGACGGGCGCCCCCGCGGCACCCTCCAGAAGTTCGGCATCTCGCGTGTCCGCTTCCGCGACATGGCGCACCGCGGCGAACTGCCCGGCGTAACCAAGTCAAGCTGGTAGACCCGGCAGCTGGCTGAAGCTGACAACAGGACGGTGGCCATACGGCCGCCGTCCTGTTGCGTTTAACGCCGTCCCGCGGGGTTTTTGGGGTCCCCGAACCCCGAAAAAGCCCTGAATTCCCCGGAAATCCGGGCAATAATGCCCGAATCTACGGGACATCCCTGTTGAAGCTGGTAGGTTTTCCTCCAGAAGCTTTGCCGGCACGGTGAAGTTCTGAATAATCCGCACAAGTCCAGGAGGACATACATTGGCTAAGAAAGAGACCAAGAACCGCAGCGAACTGGTGGCCGAGGTAGCAGCAAAGGCTGACACCAGCCAGACTGCCGTGAACAGCGTGCTGGACGCCCTGTTCGACGTTCTCGCTTCCTCTGCCAAGGACGACGTCAAGGTAACCATCCCGGGCTGGCTCGCAGTTGAGCGCACGGAGCGTGCAGCGCGCACGGGCCGCAACCCGCAGACCGGCGAGACCATCGAGATTGCAGCAGGCAGCAGCGTCAAGCTGACCGCCGGCTCCAAGCTCAAGGCTGCCGTCAAGTAGATCAGCTGACGCAGGGACTGCCACCACGCGGTGGCAGTCCCTGTTTCGTTTAACGCCCGTTCCTTTCAGCGTCCTGCCCGCTCTCACCAGTGCGGCACGTTACGTTAGTTGGCCGTTGTTCTACTGCGGGTAGACAATGGAAAGCGTGGCCACAACAACCAACCAGTCGAAGTCCGGGCGCGCAGGCGCCGCCGGGGGAACCGGGATCGGACCCGGCTGGCTGATCGTCGCGGGGGCTGCCGTCCTCGCCGCAGTGGTTCTCGCACTCGCGTTCTCCGGGGCAGCGGCTCCCCGCCAGCTGAGCGACCCGGGCGTCCTCACCCGCTGGGGACTGCCCGTGGCCAAAGCCGCGCACAACCTTTCGGTGGCCGCCGTCGTCGGCTCCCTCGTTTTCGCGGTGGTGATCCTGCCCCGCCGCGTCCGGTCCGGAACCGGCTCAAGCCGTGCGGCGGGAGAAGATCCGGAGGAAACGCCTGCCTTTTCCCGGGTGATGTCGCTGGCGTCCTGGGCGGCGGTAGCCTGGACGCTTTCCGCCCTTGCCGTCATGGTGCTCACCTACTCGGACGCCG
>NZ_AZHY01000337.1:0-17905 GCF_000520475.1 Arthrobacter sp. 35/47 | reverse complement strand
TGCGCCTTTTCGTGGGCGATGACAGCACTTCGTTGATCTTCGTCCAGTGCGCCGAGTGCTGCAGATGTCAGGACGATCTCGTTGTTTCGTCCTGGGAGGCAGTAGGCGGCGGCCGTTTGATGGTCCACTACGAGGAAGCGGCCGCTGGGATCCCTGCGACCCAGCAGTGCCAGAGACTGCGACTGACTCCGGTGGGCCTTTCGTGCGGAGATGAATTCCGAGAAGAGGCAGTACACAGTGCGCGCCATAACGGCTGCGGCCATGAAGGCACCGGCCGTTGTCACCACAGCCCCTCCAGGTGTGGAGTACTGCTCCTGGAGGACCGTGACACAGGCTCTCAGGAAGTCCGCCAAAGTCATAGTGAACGGCATGACCGGAACCGCTAACATAACCCCTGCCAGCACGACACTGGCGATGACAGTTACGGATAACGACTGCCACGCGATGATGCCGACCTTGGGTGAGCGTTCGGCCCATCTACCCTTGCGTAGGAGCGGTGCGGCTCCCGCTGCCGCCACGGCGTAGGCGATGAGTAGGAGCGCCGCGATCACTTGGCGGCCTGGGTTTTGTCCAGTTCCGCGCGGTCCAGCAGTGCCCTCAGCTGCGCGGCCTCTTCAGGGGGTATCTGTTCAAGGAAATGCAGAAGGGTCGCGGTGCGGTCACTCCCACTGGCGAGCACCTCTTGCATGTGGGCCGCGGCGTACTGTTCGCGAGTTTGCGTCGGCCGGTAGCGGAATGCACGCCCGTCCGGTTCACGGTCAAGCAGGCCTTTGCGGTGAAGTGTGTCCATCACGGTCTTGACGGTCATGTACGCGATGTCGCGGTTCCGCTGGATGTCCTCGAGTATGTCTCGTACGGCCGCCGATCCGGAGCGAGACCACATCCGCTCCATGATCGCCGATTCGAGCTGGCCAAGACGGTGCATGCCAGGTCCCTTCTGTCGTACGTGTAACCTGCACTCAAAAGACAATCCTACCGCGCATAGTAGATGCCGGTGGCGGCGGTGCTACTTCAGCCTGCGTCGGAGTTTCTTCTCTGACGGTCGCCCGTAGCTGAAGAGCTGTCCATCAAGCAGGATGCCAGGGGCGAAGACGACGCCGTGACTGATCGCGAGGTTCCGGCCGTGCTCGCTTGTCAGATCAATCTCCTCAATCGACAAGGGTTGCGTGGCTGATATGTCCTGGAGGATGGCTCTTGCCTGCTCACACCAGGCGCAGTTGTCCTGGGTCAGCACGGTGACGGTCGTTGGCATCAGCTGACCCGTCCGGCTTCGAGGTCTTTCATCAGTTGCTGCACCGGAACGTACATGGTGTAGTTCGGGGTGCCTCCGTAGTCGGCCCGCCACTGGATGGTGCCATCGGGGCCGACCAGGATGAAGGTGTGGCCGTTACGTGAATCACCCATCATGCCGTACTTGTTCGCCTCGTAGCGTCGAGAGACGTCCAGGTCAGTATCGGCCAGGGCCACCGATTCCAGGCCATCGTCGGCCATTTTCTGGGCTATGAGATCCACGGGCCCGCTGGTGATGGTTACCAGGGAATCTATTCCGGCCTTCTGCAGAACTGAGGGTGCCATTTCCAGATCCCTGATCTGGTCCCAACAGGGCTGGCACCCCAGCCCCTCATGGAAATAGAGCAAGGTGGATTCGCCGCTGTAGTCGCTCAAATTGACGGTACTTCCATCGGTTGAGGGAAGGGCGAAGTCTGGGGCCGCCTCTCCGGGCCCCGGCGATCCGACGTCGTATACCGTGCTCGCCGCTTCAGCGTTCGTTGGCTTGGGGTTGACCGATCCCTGATAGATCAGGAACAGGCCAACCACAGCAGCGATTACGCCAGCGGCAACCACAAACCAGAGGCCTGAACGGCGTGAGGTCCCTTTGACGGGGGAGGTAGAAGTTTTCGTTGATCCCATATCAGAGGGATTCCTTTCCGGTGACGATACGGTCGGCCTCGGGTTCCTTCGGCACACTTCCATCGCCTGGGCTTGGAGTGACGGCGCTTTGCCCCGCAGCTGGTTTAGTTGCTGGTGGGTCAGTGAGCGGTGACTCCGCGATGATCGTTGAATTGCGTCGGCGGATCGCAAGGATGATCAGTGAAACCAGTGCGCCGAAGATCAGCAGGGTGGTGGTCCAGCCCGGGACGAAGGCCATTAGTTCCTGAACGTTCGAGACGAAATGCGTAAGCGCGGCGGAGAAACGCACTTCCCAGCCGTCGGTTGCCATGCCGGGTCCGCGAATGGCCAAGGCTATCGTTAGCGCGCCCATCACGAGCATGAGCATCCCGGATAGGAAGGTCGCAACTGGAACGCGGTAGGAACTTTTAGGCCATAGCGGTAGCGTGCGCCCGGTGAGGAATTTTCGTTGCCCGATGCGGTGCCGGTCCCAGGCCAGCGCCATGACGCACAAGGGTGCGACCATACCGAACACGTATGCAACGCCGACGGCAAGGGCGGCGGGAAAGGACGATGCGGCCCCGGAGATTGCTGCTACTCCTGCTAACACCGGGGCGCAGCATGCGCTTGCCGCACCAGAGAAAGCGCCGAGCGTGTAGACAGACCGTATGTTGCGTCCACCACCTGATCCACCACGTATGAGCATGGGAAGCATGATTTTTCTGCCCGCCAGGATCAGCGCACCCATCACGATCATCGCCGATCCACCGACTGCGAAGATCGATGTGTGGTACTCAATGAGGAGCCGGCTCAGTGCCGCCGCCCCGAACGCGATTGGCAGGATGATCGTTCCCACTCCAGCCGCAAAAACCAGGGTCATACCCAGAATCTCGGTTTTTCGCCGGAAAGTCGTCGCGAAGAATGCTGGCAGCATGACCGACACGCAGCAGGGGGCAAACAGTGCGACCATGCCGCCCAAGAATGCCGCCAAGATGGTGGTGGACAGGAGTATTTCCTCCACGCCTTACCCTTTCGACCCGCTGATGGTGGACAAGTACATCTGACGGATCGTCAGAGGCGGGAAGATTGGCGCTGGCTTGCCTTGAGGGCCTCCACCTGCTCACGCAGTTGTGCCAGTTCCGCCGCCTGCGTGGATGGTACGTGTTCTCCGGCCGGCCGCGCTTGCCGGCCGAGGGTGCACTGTCCGCGCTGCATGGGTCGGAGGCAGAAAAAGTATGTCAGCGCCAGCGACGCCAGCAAGACCACCACCGGCAGGACTAGCTCGCTCATTAGAACGTTGCCCTGGATTGAGGAGTGGAGGGCTCACCACTGAGGTCCCTCTGACCTGCGCGGAGCTGATCGACCTCTGCGCGCAATTTAGCCAGTTCTGCTTCTTCCGTCGGCTTCACCTGGGCCGGGGAGCTTTTGCTGCCGCGCATCATGAACCACATCATCGCGCCCATGCCGAGGGGGCAGGCCAGCAATGCGAGTGCATACAGTGCTTCGCTCATCGCAGTTCCCCTTCAGCGCTTCCTGCCACGCCCTGAGCAGGCGTCCCTGAGGCACTGTCCATCATGCGTTCGTGCATGCGCATCATGCCGGGGTTACCGTCCTTCATCAGCTCGTGCATGCGCATCATGCCGGGGTTGCCGTCCTTCATCAGCTCGTGCATTTGAGCCATTCCTGGATTGTGGCCGTCCGCAGCGACATGCCGGTGGTTCTCGGAGCCTGCCCCAGCGCCCGTAATCGGCATGGTGCCCGCCCCTGCTGCCGGCATGGCCGCTGCCAAGGACATAACGCCCGTGCCCGCTACCACTGTCATCCACTTTCTCAACCGCATGAATTGGTTCCTTCCATCGTTAATGTGACTACTATGATTCATAGTAGCAGTAATACTAACCTAGCTAGTATTGCGATTTCGATGGCGGCGACTCTTTGTCCTCAACTCGAGGGCCGCTGCGCTTACCCCTACGCCGCTCCCGCGCCGTAGGGGGTAAGGCTGGGGGTGGGGTTGGGTCCGAGCGACTCCACACTGAACGATTGAGTATGCCCGATGGGTGTCGGTTCGCCGTGCTCGCGTTCCCCGGTGCAGAAAACTACTATTTCAGATAGTATATGGCGTTTGGGGTGCGGGGGTCACCGCGCCGGGGAAGCGACGGAGAAGGCTGATGAGCGAAACCCTGTACCTACTGGCCCGGGATCGTGCCCACGGCTTGAGTGCTTGCCGGACGCGCGGGCTTGTATGTGGCCGGAATCGTCCCTTGAGCCTGTTTCTACAGGAGATCTGAATTGCCGATGCAACCGTTGCAGTGGGCTGGTGCAGCGGTCAATGCCTTCCTTCCGCTGCATGGTGACCCGACCATACCGGAGGGTGCGGACGACTTTGTTCTGTGGGCTTTGCCGGTCGCGAAGTTCTTCTTCAACGTTTCCGCCTCTGCTGTTGTTGGGTCGTTGATACTGGCATGTATCGCCTTGAGGCCCGGCAGCCGCGAGTATGGGCGTGCGTTGAACTTCGCGGGTGGCTCGGCGGTCATATGGACGCTCGCCTCAGTCGCGGGTTCGGTTCTGAACTATCTGGACGCATGGGGTGAGCCGCTCACCTTCACAGAGGGGTTCGGTCAGAGACTCGGCCTGTTTCTGACCAGTGTCGGGCTGGGGCAGACCTCGCTTACCACCACAGCCATGGTCGCCGTCGTCACCATGCTCTGTTTCGCGGTGAGGCACATAGGGCTGGTGGCGCTCACCGCGACTGCTGCCATCGCAGCTTTAGTGCCCCTGACACTGAACGGTCACCCGAACTACGGTGAAGGTCACGAAGCCGGAATCCTCGCCTTCGCACTCCACATCATTTCCGCCGCCGTATGGTTAGGCGGGCTCATCACGATTGTCGTGCTCCGCCCCGTCCTGGAACAAGCGCAGCTGAGACTGGTGATTAAGCGCTATTCGACCGTGGCGTTGCTCGCTTTCGCCGTATTGACGTTCTCGGGATTCCTTAGGTTCCTGGCCACAGTGGGCAGCGCTGAAAACTTTCTTTCCCCCTTCGGTTTCCTCGTTCTCGTCAAGATCACAGCGGCTGTTGCCCTTGGCCTGGTCGGCCTTGTCCAGCGGCGCTGGGTACTAGCGAGGATCGACCGTGATACTTCCGGCCGGGCGCCCTATTTCTGGCTACTGGTCAGCCTGGAACTGATCATCATGAGCGTCGCGTCCGTCCTGGCGGTTATTCTGCTGCGCTTGGACGAACCGATACCAGATGACCCGCGTGTCGACTACCGCGTACTGGCCGAGAGCATGGCCGACCAGCCACTCCCACCCGTGCCGGGCGTTTCGACCTTCCTCACCGAGATGGCCTTCGACCCGCTGTGGTTCACGCTGTCAGCGGCGGCCCTCACCTTATATCTCGTCGGCCTGATACGGCTACGCTCGAGGGACGTCAAGTGGCCTCTCATTCGGACCGCGTCATGGTCTGGTGGAGTGTTGATGTTGTTTTACGTCACCAACGGCGGGTTGAACGACTATCAGAATTTTCTGCTCAGTGCGCAGATTCTTGCTCAAACGGCACTGATGACCGTAATTCCACTCCTGCTCGTGCTTGGGCGCCCTGTGGCACTTCTCTTGTCTGCAACGAATGCACGCGCCGACGGCGAGATGGGACCGGGGGAGTGGGTCCGGGCCATAAGCCGCTCACGCCCGGCACGCCTGCTCACCAGCACCTACGCGACGACCGCCCTCCTCATCGTTTCGGTGGTCGTGTTCTATGCATCGCCGCTGCTGGAATGGGCGGCCATGGAGCTCTTGGGCCACCAGTGGATGGTCGCGTATTTCCTGGCGGTCGGCTGCCTCTTCGTTAACTCGGTGCTTCACAGCAGCCGGATGCGTCAGGAGCCAAGGTTTCGGCTGCTGCTGACGGGACTGATCGTCCCGTCCATGTTCTATGCCCTTCTCGGGCTAGGCATCATCAACTCCGGATACCTGCTTTCTGCGGACTGGTACGCGGCGATGGAAAGCCCCTGGGGTATCGACCCATTGGAGGACCAGCAGTCCGGTGGCTGGTACATCCTTGGCCTGGGACTGATCCAGCTGTCGATCCTGGCCATTGCGGTGGGTAGAACCTCGGGTGATGCCGAAAACCGGCGAAACAGAGCGAGCGGGGAAGCGGAAACGGTACCTGCTGTGGCGAAGGCAGGGAACGCATGAACGAAACCAGGGGCGGGCAAAACATGATTATTGGCAGGCATTGGTGATCCGGCATGTTTCCACCAAGGCGCGTTTGCACTCCCGAACAGACGCTGTGAGGCACCGCCCGCTGCGCGCCACTGTGCAGGTTGGCGGCGAGCTCCTGATCACAGCCGGAGTGGTCGTCCTGCTATACATCGCCTGGCAGCTCTGGTGGACCAACGTCGAAGCCGGCGCCCACCACGACGACGTCGTATCGTCATTGGCCGATTCGTATGTCAGCTCCGCACCTGACGGGACCGCAGCCCAGGACCGCGATGCCCAAACGGCGCAACAGGACGACGGCGCCGAGCCGCCGGTCATGGACCCGGTCGCATACGGTGAGGCCATGGGAATCATGTACATTCCCCGCTTCGGTGAAGATTATTCCGTGCCGATCGCCTCAGGTGTCGGGCTGGACGTCCTGGACAAGCTCGGCCTCGGGCACTATCCCGAAACGGGACTGCCGGGTGAAACCGGCAATTTTGCTGTGGCGGGTCACCGCCAGTCGAACGGGAAAGTGTTGGACCTGATTCATACCCTGGTTCCCGGCGATGAACTTTACGTCCACACCGCGGACGGCTACTACACCTACGAGTACCGCGACCAGGAAATCGTGCTGCCACACCGCACCGATGTCCTGCTGCCCGTCCCGACTCGCCCCGGCGTGGAACCCTCAGAACCCTTGTTGACATTGACCACCTGCTGGCCCCGATACGGAGATGAAAAACGGGTTATCGCGTATGCGGTCATGACGTCCTGGCGCCCGCTTGAAGCAGGCCCACCCGCAGCGATCGCGGACCGCGTCGCAGAGATCAGCAGGAGGTGATGATCTAGTGTACGGACGGCTATTCAGAGGCCTTCCCGGCCCGCTGTGGTTACGAATCGCACTATCTACCCTACTCTTGGCGGTTGCAGTGCTCCTGCTGATGCAGGTCGTCTTCCCCTGGGCGGATGAGTTCCTCCCCGCCAACGAATCGGTCATAGGAGCGCAGATTTAGACCCCGTATCAACCTTGGGCCGGGAACTGCCACCGCCTCTGCGTATAGGGGCTGTTCCTCCACGGAGATAGTTGGCGGCGCTTTTGGCCCGCCGCGCACCGTTGCTCTACTATGTAGCTTAGTAATCACCCCTCGGCACTGGAGGAAAGCCACACCGTGACCCAACACCTCATTTCGGCGACTAAAACCCACCGTTCCCCCAGGATGGCCCTTGGCGCCGCCGGCATCGCTGGCCTATTGCTCGTGACCGCTTGCGCGCCGCAAGAAAACCAGAACGCTTCGGATGAAAGCCCCGCGCAGGAAAGCTCCTTCGCCCACGTGCACGGCATGGCCGTCGATCCAGAAACAGACCAGCTGCTGGTAGCCACGCACAACGGGCTGTTCACAGTGGAAGAGGGATCCGTGGAACAGGTCGGGCCGGTGATCGATCTGATGGGCTTCGCCGCCGACAGCGAAGGCCGCTACTACGCTTCCGGTCACCCCGGGCCAGGCTCGGACCTGCCCAACCCGGTGGGCCTGATTGAATCGAACGACGGCGGCAAGACCTGGCAGGAACTGTCCCGGCAGGGTGAGTCGGACTTCCACGCGATGGCTGTCTCCGCCGAAGGCGTCATCGGCTTCGACGGCAAGTTGCGGATCAGCGCCGACGGCCAGGAATGGACCGAGGCTGGTGATCAGATCCAACCCGCCAACCTTGCCGCGCTGCCGGACAGCCCTGTGATCCTCGGAACAACGCAAGAAGGCGTCCAGCGCTCGGAGGACGGCGGCCACACCTGGACACTACCCAAGGATGCGCCGGTGCTACTGATGACCGCCTTCGCCGACGCAGACACCGCCGTCGGGGTGGCCCCGGACGGTGAAGTACACATCAGCCGCGATGCTGGCCTCTCGTGGGAAGCCACCGGAGGGACAGCGACGGAGGCTGGCGCTATCACTGCCGCGCCCGGGGAGGAAGGCGTACGGATATGGATCGCGACGGCAGAGGGCGTGGAATTCTCGGAAGACTCCGGTACCAGCTTTTCGACTTTGGTCGAAGCGGGCGAGCACTAGTACCTATGACTGACGCACGAACCGGCGCGCCGCGGGGCGGTCCACCCGTGTCCCCAGCCCGATGACTATTGGCGAATTCTTCGCCGACACGGTCCAGTCCGGGGCGCTCCTGGTTGCGATTCCGTTGGCGATGATTGCCGGCATCGTGTCCTTCATCTCGCCGTGCATCCTGCCGCTAGTTCCGGGCTACCTTGGCTACGTTTCGGGCTTGACCGACCCCGCACGCCCTGATAACCGACGCAAAGTGTTAGCCGGCGTCGGCCTATTCATCCTGGGCTTCGCCGCGGTCTTCACCCTCTACGGAGCGGCATTTGGTCTTATCGGCGGGTGGATGCTGCGCTGGCAGGACCTCCTCATCAGGGTCCTGGGGATCTTTGTGATCGCCATGGGCCTGGTGCTGGTGGGATGGCTGCCGTTCCTGCAGGGAAGCCAAAAACTGTCCTGGCGCCCGCGCAGCGGCCTTGCCGGCTCCCCCCTGCTCGGAGTGGTGTTCGGTTTGGGCTGGACACCCTGCATGGGCCCGACCCTGAGCGCCGTGCTCGCACTAAGCACCACAACCGGGACCGCATGGCGCGGAGCGTTGCTGGGATTCGTATACTGCCTGGGGCTGGGGATCCCATTTGTGCTGGTAGCACTCGGCGTTGAATGGGTCTCCCGGACACTGGCCTTCGTGCGCCGGCATATGCGTATCTTCAATCTGGCCGGAGGTCTCCTGCTGGTGCTCGTGGGCCTACTGATGGTTTCCGGGATCTGGACACTATGGATTTACCAGCTCCAAAACCTGGCCGGTACCTTTCTTACCCCGGTATAGGGAGCCCGGCCTAGCTCTTTCTCGCCGGACAGAGTCAGCCTCATACCAATTCGGCCGACCACCAACGCCAGTGCAAACAGCGCAGCGCTCATCGCAGTGCGCCTTCAGCGCTAACCGGCCATGCTCTGAGCCGACCCTGTAGTGGGGCCACGACGCGATGCATGCCAGCACCACATCTGGAGTGCATCCATCAACAGTTCGTGCCTCCAAGCCATCTCCGCGTTATGCACCCGGTCAGTGGTGCGCGTGCCTGCTGGCCTTGACCCTCACCTACAAAAAGTCCGCCCGGCCAGCTCTTGCCAGCCGTTCCGCCTAAGGACGGGCGTGGCATATCAACCAGGAGAGTCATGGGCGCGGCAACCACCGGAATCCATACCCGTTCACGCTTACAGCCCGGAATAGGAGTGGAGTCCGGAGAAATAGACGTTGACCACGGTGAAGTTGAAGATGATGCAGAGGTAACCCGTGATGGAAAGCCACGCCGCACGGGTTCCTTCCCAGCCGCGGGTTGCTCTGGCGTGGAGGTACCCGGCGTAGATGACCCAGATCACAAAGGTCCACACTTCTTTGGTGTCCCATCCCCAGTACCGTCCCCAGGCGGCTTCCGCCCAGATCGCGCCGGCCATGAGTGTGAACGTCCAGAGAATGAATCCGATGCCATTGAGTCGGTAGGCCAGTTGCTCCAGGGCCACAGGAGCGGGTACGAGGCGAAGGAACCCGGGGGAGCCGGCCCGGCCTGCTTTCTGGTGTCGGGTTTTGATCAGTTGCAGCACGGACAAGCAGAACGTGAGGGTGAAGACGGCTGATGCGAGCACGGCAATAGAGACGTGGATGATCAGCCAGTAGCTTTGCAGCGCTGGGATCAGCTGGGTTACCGGTGTAGGGTAGGCGATCGCTCCGGCCATCAGCATGATGAGGGCCAGCCCGGTGATCAGTGTCCCCAGGAAGCGCAGGTCCTGGAAGATGAGGCTGATGAGGAACACCGCCATGACGAGCATTGCACCGGTGGTCGTGAATTCGTACATGTTGCCCCAGGGGACCCGGGCTGCGGCCATGCCGCGGGTAATGACGCCCGCCAGGTGGATGATCAACCCGACGATGCTTACAGCGACCGCTATCCGGGCGGCAGGCCGCCGGAGGGGGGAATATCCGATGCCGGTGTCGTCCGCTGTTTTCGGTTCGGTTTCGTTGGGGTCGGCGCCGCCATGGGACCACCTGATCCTTGGTGCGCCGGCGCCGGCGGCGACGGCCGTGGGTTCGGGGGTGTGGGCTGATGCTGTTGCTACGGACGGGAGCTTCCGCGCCCGCATGAGGTCGACTGTGAAGGCGAGGAAGGCGACGGTGTAGGTCAGCGCGGCGAGCAGCATGAACAGTTCGCTGTAATCGCCGAGCGCTTCATTGATCGGGGTCATTGTCTGCTACCTGTCTTCTCGCGTTGGTTCGTGTCGAATTTGGCGCTCCAGTGCATTGAAAGGAGGCCCCCGATTTTGAGTGCTTCCTTGTCCAGGCCGTGGTCCTTGCCCCTGGCGAGCAGGCCATACTCGACCAAGGTCTGCCCGTCGGCGTCTTCGGTGGCTCGTACCCAGGCCCTACGCCGGGGGATGCATAGGGTTGCCACCAGCCCTATCAGTGCCAGTGAGGTGGAGATGAGCGCCATGGTTTTGCCCGGATCGAAGATGATGTCCAGTGCTACGTAGCGCTTCAGGCCCTCAAAGGTGATCGATCCTTTGCCCTGGGGAAGATCGTAGGTTTGGTAGGCGCCCAGCACGATGCCCCCGTCGGGGGTGTTTCGCCCGTTGAGCTGGGTGAGGTTGGTGGTGTCCAGCTGGTACACGTTCCGCGGTGTGCCGTCGTTGAGCCCGAGATCCCCGTAGTAGGAGTTCAGATTCAGTTGAGGATTGAACGGGTCGGGATCTGACCCGAAGGCCACACCGTTTTCGTCGACCACCGCTGTGGGTAGGAAGAACCCGACGAAACCGAGCTGGTCGGGTTGCGCGTCCGGGGCTTTGATAACGATGGTGGAGTTATAGGTGGGATCCTGCGGCAGGGCCGGCACCGGCCCCTGGTACGCGATGTTTCCGTTGCCGTCGCGGACCGTGACCACCGGCGCGTAACCGTTGCCGATGAGGTAAACGTTGGTGCCGCCGAAACCGATCGGTTCGTTCACCCGCAACGTCTCGTCACGGGGTTCAGCTCCGGGGCGCTCCTGAACGGTTATTGAGCCGGTGAAGTCCACCGGATTGCCGTAGTTGGTTTCCCTGCGGTCGAAGGTGACGTCGAAGTCTTCCAGGGTAAGGGAGAACGGCACCAGCCAGTCAGTGTCGAAATTTGTGCCTGGGAAGAAGGAGTCATAGGCGATTTCGGTGTTGGTGAACCCCTCGTCCTCGATGACGAGCTTTTGTCCCCGGTACCCGAACAGCCCCCCGACGGCCACGGCGATGAGTACCCCGATCAGGGAAACATGGAACAGCAGGTTCCCTGCTTCCTTCAAATACCCCCGTTCGGCGGCCACAGAAGGACTCGCCGTCCCGATATCGCGCAGCTGCACCCGGTACCCTCGACGGCGCAGAAGGACAGCTGCGTCCTGCACCGCAACCTCCGGGTTGACGTCGCTGGAGGGTAGGAGCAGCGTCCCGTACTGCGGCATCCGGGAGAGCCTACGCGGAGTGATCGGCGGCTGGGACCTCATGTGTTTCCAGTACACCGCTGCCCGGGGAATCACGCAGCCAATCAACGACACGAACAACAGCAGGTAGATCGCCGAGAACCACACTGATGAATACACGTCAAAGAACTGGAACCGGTCCAGCCACGGGCCAACCTCAGGATTATCCGCGAGGTACTGAGTGACCACCGCCGGATTCGCCGGACGCTGCGGAAACAGGGAACCCGGGACAGCCGCCACCGCCAGCAGGAGCAACAGCTGCAACGCCGTGCGCATACTGGTCAGCTGACGCCATGCCCAACGCAACCCGCCCCGAAAACCCAGAGACGGCTCGGTCACAGATCGTCCCTCAGGGAGCATTTGTTCCGGTTCCGGTATCAGTTTCGTCTACTACAGATTCGACCCTGCCGAGCTCCTCGGTGATGAGGGTTCGCAGAACATTCTCATCTGCTATGCCCAGGACCCTGGCGGCGACTCGGCCTTCTCGATCCAGTACAAGGGTGGTTGGGACAGCCTGTGGGGGCACGTACTCCGTAAGGGACAGCAGAATTTGCCCGTCACGGTCCTCGAAGCTGGGATAACTTATGTCGAAGTTTCGCTCGAAAGCGTCAGCCGTTGCGGATTCATCACGAATGTTAATGCCGTAGAACTGCACGCCCTGTTGGGCGAAGTCCTGGTGAAGCGCAGCGAGGGTAGGGGATTCGGCTCGACACGGGGCGCATGCGGCGTACCAGACGTTGAGTACCACGACCTGCCCGGCCCACTCCTGCGACCCAGCGCGCGTACCGTCGAAAAGGGTCCCCTGAACAGTTAGTGGTTCCCTCCGGCTTTCGGGGGCATACTCCGCTACGGATCCGTCACCAGCGACGTAGCTGGTGCTTCCCGCAGTTGCTTGATCGGCGAGGGGATCCGCCGCGACGCATCCTGTGAGGAAAAGCGAAGCGACGAGGACCACGCATCCGCCGATCCTTCCCACCTTGCGCCCCGAGGCCACCGTGCTATAGGGGTTCATACTTGGCCCCCGCCCCAGCCGAAGGTGGGCTCGGCACTTCGCACCCAAGACTCAGAGTCAACGTAAGTGCAACACGCTCAGACAACACGCTGTTCTGCCCGCCTCCTTCTTGCTGTAGGCCGCCAGTGGCAAATCAACCACCCGATACTATCGACTATAGTAGTCGAAGATCTGCACACGAGTTCCCCTATCCGCAGTGGGAGAGGGTGAGCGGCGCATTCGGCTTCGGCTGGGCGTTCGCTGCTCTCGCACCGCACGGGTGAATCGATACCCCTTCAAAGGACCAGTTATGACAACGAGATTGAATGCCCTACCGGCCCTGCAGTGGGCTGCCGCTGACTATTTCAGCAGTGCAGGACCGGCTGCAGGCCGATGGACAAGCCCGGCACGCCTTGAGACTTCAGCCAGTCGGTGGTTCTAAGTGCAAACGCCTGTCATGGCCCTTTTCGCGAGGGAAGGATCACATATTCCTTCCCCTACCGTCAGCGCGTTCGAGGTGGGGCCTTTCATGATCCACTTCTACGCCTTGACCATCATGGCCGGAATCATCCTGGCTACCTATCTCACCGAGCGCCGACTTGTCGCCCGCGGCGCCGCGAAAGGCGTATCCATTGACATCATTGTGTGGGCCGTCCCCTTCGGCATCATCGGCGGACGGATCTACCACGTCATCACCGACCCGCAGCTGTACTTCGCGCCGGGGCGGAGCGCCCTTGACGCGTTCAAGATATGGGAGGGCGGATTAGGAATCTGGGGGGCAGTCGCCTTTGGCGCCCTCGGTGCCTGGATCGGATGCAAACGGCATAACGTATCTTTCCTGGCCTTCGCCGACGCGGCAGCACCAGGGCTCGTATTCGCTCAAGCCATTGGAAGGTGGGGGAACTGGTTCAACAACGAGATTTACGGTGGTCCCACTACCCTGCCCTGGAAACTGGAAATCCATGAAATGGCCGCCGGGCGGGCAGTGCTCGACGCGGCCGGTGATCCTGTAGTACTCGGATACTTCCACCCCACCTTCCTCTACGAGTCACTGTGGAGCCTTCTGGTGGGCATCCTCCTGCTACTGCTGGATCGGAGACAGCAGATTGGCTCAGGAGGTGTGTTCGCTCTCTATGTCGCCTTCTACACTGCGGGGAGATTCGTCATCGAGTTCATGAGGTCGGACCCAGCGAACCTCATACTCGGGTTGCGGGTAAACACGTGGGTGTCAGGGCTCATTTTCACCCTTGCGGTGCTAGCTTATATCTGGCGCAAAAACTACCCACGGTCCAGTGCGAATCCCGTCCAGGACGAGACTCACCACGTGCGCCACTAGAGCGGGCGTAGATGCGGCTAAACTCTCTTGCATCACCGCGAGAGAACCGTACAGCAGGGCTAACCCGCGCAGTCAATACCGCTGTTACCCAACAAATGCAGCCCGCGTTGAAGTGCCGATTGGTGGAGCTGGTCGGGCGCCTTTGACCGCGAATCGTCGAATTCTTGGCTGCCGGAATCTCTCCACAACGATGCCGCTGGGAGGCTTCGGAAGGAGCCGCTGGACGCCAGGAACCGTTCTATTTCCTGTTGGGTGACCTCTGGGGTCGAATCCCCCTGCGGGGGTCCCATTTCGCGTGGACGGATCTATTCTTCGGCCAAATCGGCGTGTATTACACTCCCGGACAAGACCGAACATGGTTTGTCGCATTGCTGTCCACCTGGGCCTCTCTCGATGACTCGGTCGCAGGACACATGAGGCGTTACAGAAAAAACGCACGTCATAGACCTTCATCCCCCGCGGTCTGGCATGTTAGAGGGCAAGCTTCGCGTAGACGACGTAGTTGTCGTCGAATTCGCCGGTGTTGGGGTCGTAGCCGTCGCAGGTGATGAGGCGTAGTTCGGAGCCTTCTGTGTTGCCGTACACCTTTTGGGTTGGGAAGGCGTCTTTGGCGTACTGCTCAGCACGATCGACGGTGAACGTTGCTGTGGTGCCATCCTTACGGAGCACATTGATGGTGTCCCCGGCTTTGAGTTTCCGCAGGTCAGCGAAGACTCCTGGACCGCCGTCCGTGGCGTTGACGTGACCGAGGAGGACCGCGGGTCCGCGTTCACCGGGAGTGGGAGAGTTGTTATACCAACTCGCGGGTGCGCCTGGATCTCCGGGCGGAACGTCGAGTGAGCCGTTGTCCCGCAGTCCGAGGCTTAGTAGATCGGATCCTGCGCCAATTGCAGGGATAGCGAACGATACAGGGTTCGACTCCGGTAGGACCGGCAGCTGTTCCGGTGCCGGTGCCGGGGCAGGTGTTCCGGGTGCGGGGGTAGTGGGTGTTTGAGTCGGGGCTGGCGCCGGTGCTGTCGCGGAAACGGTCGGTGTTGGTGCTGTCGTTCCTTGGCCTTGGGCGGGCATGTTGGCGGTGCAGCCGGTGAGTAGTAAGACAGCGACCGCCGCAGACGCGAAGTAGGGTCTGCGGCGGTCGCTGGGTGAACTGATCATGTGGGGTTTCTGTCCGATCAGTCCGTGTGCGTTGGTGGGTTATGCTTTGGCGTTGCTGCGGCGGACCATGAAGGTTCCGCCGGCTGCTGCTGCCAGGACGAGGCCGCCACCGAGGGCGAGGACGCCGGTGTTTGATCCGGTTTCCTGGGTAACGCCGGTGTCGGCACCGCCTTCAGGCATGGCGCCCATCTGCTGTGCGGAGATTACTCCACACAGTGCTGGTGAGGTTGCGGCCAGGGGCAGTTCCGGAGCGATGTCGCTCGGTGCTGCTGCGGCTTCGGCGCTCAGCGTTGCCGGGTCCAGGCCGTGGACGACGAGGACGGCCTTACCGGCTTCGAGTCCTGCTTTAGCTTCAGCGTTCAGCTGCACATCGTCGCGCTGGATCTGGTAGCTGCCGCCCATGCCGGCCAGCTCAAGGTTCAAGGCTTCCTCGGGGCCGGTGGCTCCGCTGGTGGTTATCGTCGTGGCGATGGGACCGTAAGAGGGCTGACCCTCGGTGGTGTTGATGACGCCGTCACCGTTTTCGTCAGCTGCCGCTGTGGGGCACTCACCTGCAGCCTGCTCACCGGTGTGGATGTGCTGGACGTGCGGGTACGGGGCGTCATTGAAGATTTCGGCAAGACCGGAGACCTGTAGGTC
The DNA here is from genome assembly GCF_000520475.1 of Arthrobacter sp. 35/47. Classification (NCBI taxonomy): domain Bacteria; kingdom Bacillati; phylum Actinomycetota; class Actinomycetes; order Micrococcales; family Micrococcaceae; genus Arthrobacter; species Arthrobacter sp. 35/47. Next base: position 2,155 of record NZ_AZHY01000337.1, on the reverse strand, counting down.
TACTGAAGCGGTGTCACCGTTGACGTCTATCCAGAAGCTTCCCGTGCCGCCGCTGCCGTTGAGCTCGTTCAGGGTTGCGGAGTGGGAGCCGTCGGCACCGTCGGCCATGGCCGGCGATGCTGCCATCGCCAGGGCGCCGAGGGTGAGGGTGGGTACTGCAAGGAAACGCATTGCCTTATTCATAAGATCAATTCCTTCACTGTGCGTTCGCGCGCACCAGCTCCGGTGCGCTCACTTAGTTGTTCGGAGCGTTCCGCAGGGTTGGATTGGTTTCCCCACAAAGTTTCTTAGCTCAACAGACGAAATGGCTAGTCGTTGAGGGGCTTCTGCCCCACCAGAGCGGGGCAGACAGAACCCGGCGAGAAGCGCCGTGGCGTGAACACAAGTGCGGGCGGGGATTTAGCAGTAAGACAAGTGTGCCCGGTGGGCGACTCTTTACTCGGGGGTGAGGGTAAGCGACATAACCCGGTGGATCACGTTCCATGCTGCTTTCCAAGCAGATGACTGGTTCTCGCTTTGGGAGCACCGTCACGAGGGGCACGATGCTCGAGCGCACGCCTCTGTGCGGGGGCAGCTCATCTGCAGCCCGCCCAAATTCTGCCTAGAAGGGATGCGCTGGAGAGGAGGACTGCGGTATGACGATTTTTCAGCGTATGACGGGGTGGGCTCCTTGCTGGTCCACAAGAGAGGCAAACGGTTATCCACCTTGAAGAACATCGCCATCGTTGTGTGCGGAAGCTGGGAATCGACCCCAAGGTCAAGCAGGACAAGAGGAAGGAATCTCATCTTCAGGTGGAGCACAGAAAGGCGAGGTAGCGTTATTTGTACTCATATGGAGTGAGTGGTCGGGTGTTTCTACCCGGTCGAAAGCATCGGGGAACACAGCCAACGGCCTTCAGCCGTGTGTTCCCCGATGCTCGTCTTATGAAGTCGCCCGTGCCGCTGCCGGCAGCTCATCCCCGGCCGCGGCCGGCCGCCATGATTTCCTGTTGCACTTCGGGCTCCTGCTCCAGCGTCGACGCTGTCTAGTCCGTTGTATCCTGCCGCCAGCGTAACCAGTGAGGGCTCAGCCCGACGCATACCGTCCAATCCTGAGGCAATCGTTAGGCATCCTTGGTCATTAGCCAGCAGTGCCAACACGGTTACCAACAACTCGAAAAGGTGATCGACAGGCGGCACGGAACGTGACGAAGCCAATGACGCATTACTTGTGAATCGTCGTTTTCGAGGTGTTGTGCTTTTTTGGCGGCTCATCCACAGGTGGACGGCTATGAGCTCTATCCTTCGGGCTCCACCCGCCCACAGGTGGATGACCCCCAACAGCCGAGGTCGAGTTTTGCCGCATCGGTGACGTGGTGGGGTGTGTGATCCGGGCTGCCACCGGCAACCATGGATTATGTGAGCTTGACACTCAGATTGGCAGCCAGCGGGTTACTCAGGTGGAGGCTACTGCCGGCCGGTGAGTCTCCACCACACGCCGATAGATGTATTCAGTACACCAATCGGGTGATGACAGAGGAAGATCGTGGTCGCCAGGGTGTACGCGCTCTGTGACGTTGCTGTAGCGTGCGGCAAGAATTTTGGCACGCCCCGGGACAGGCACAGCGTCTGAGGCGCCATTTACGAGATCGACGGGTACCTGCCGTGTTGAGAGGGTGGACAGCGCAGGGAGCCACGTGTCGCTGGTGACGAGTGCGCGGAAACTTTGGATATAGGAAAACCAGGTGTGCTTCACTCCGTCCCGTGCAATTGTGATTGGGATAGCGGGGTTCATTAGGACGGCGAGAGCGGATGCCGTGGTGCGGTGACGACACATCCACCAACACATGGTGCGAGCCAGTGGGCCACTGGAAAGGAGCGCCTCGAACCAGCCCATGTGGCGCACCCGACTAAGCGTCTCCTCGTGTGAGCGGTATAGCGGCGCGTCAAAGGCGATAACTGCGTGCACATCGGGGCGTGTCAAATGAAGTGTGTAAGGGACCAGCTGGTTATCCGTTCTGCCGGGTCGGTCAGATCGGAAGCCTGTTAGGGAATTGGATGGCGAAAGCGTTCAGTGCTTGATGCCATCCCTGGGTCCCGGTGCCCAGCTCGCCACCCCGCAGGGTCTCGATGTTCCGGATCCCGAGATAGACGAGCTTGATTGCTGCCTCGTCGG
>NZ_KI914609.1:3505-22025 GCF_000520475.1 Arthrobacter sp. 35/47 | reverse complement strand
TCGGATATTGTTTTTACTCGTTGGAAAGACGCCGATGGTTCAGGGAAAACCCAAACACACTCGGCGATTTTCTCTGCGGACGTAGCTCAGCTGGCTAGAGCACCACCTTGCCAAGGTGGATGTCGCGGGTTCGAATCCCGTCGTCCGCTCGCAAGTCACTGTATTCGCCGGTTTACAGCCGGTGACCCCGCTTCGGTGGGTCATGGTGGGGTGGCCGAGAGGCGAGGCAGCGGCCTGCAAAGCCGTATACGCGGGTTCGAATCCCGTCCCCACCTCCATACGGTGAATGTGCAAGACCTGGGCGATTGGCGCAGCGGTAGCGCGCTTCCCTGACACGGAAGAGGTCACTGGTTCGATCCCAGTATCGCCCACGCAGGGCGCCTCCATGAGAGGCGCCTTTTTGCGGACGTAGCTCAGCTGGCTAGAGCACCACCTTGCCAAGGTGGATGTCGCGGGTTCGAATCCCGTCGTCCGCTCTCAAGACCTGGACAAAGAGGCTTCATCTCCGGATGGAGCCTCTTCCTGTATCCGGATATATCGGGGCGGAAGCGGCTAGTGCAGAACCTTCAACCCGATGACACAGCCGACGATCCCCAGAACGAGCAGGACCTTCAGCAGCGACGCGGCCTCCCCATCGAAGATCATTGCGTAGGAAACGGTCAGCGCCGCCCCGATTCCAACCCAGACGGCATACGAAGTGCCGGTCGGCAGGGAGCGCATTGCCCACGCGAGGCCGGCCATGCTGAGCACCAGCCCGACAGCGAAGACAACCGTTGGTCCCAGCCTGGTGAAACCATCCGATTTACCGAGCGCGGTGGCCCACACGGCCTCGAGGACGCCCGAGACGACCAGCACTACCCATGCCATGATCAGTCCGTTCCTCCGGCATCCCCGCCCTGACGTGCCAGCGCAGTCAGACGCGACACCGCACGGTAGTACTTCTTCATGTATCCCCCGGACATCATTTCCTGGGTGAAGAGTTCACTCAGCGGAGCTCCGCTCGCGAGGATCGGAACGTCCCGGTCATAGAGCCGGTCGGCGAGTACAACGAAACGCAGGGCAACCGCCTGCTCCGTGATCGTCTGGACCTCGTGCCAGGCAACAGCATCGACGCCGTCGATCAGCTGCCGGTAGCGGCTGGGATGAACACCCGCGAGGTGCTTGATGAGATCCCCAAAATCGTCCTCGGCAACAGTCACCTCGTCCGGGAAGTGCCGTGCGCGGCGGCGCACCTGCTGTTCGGTCAGCGGCGGAGGAGCTTCCGGCAGTCCCCGGTGCCGGTAATCCTCCCCGTCAATGCGAAGGACGTCGAACTGGTCAGACAGGACCTGGATTTCCCGCTGGAAATCGACGGCGGCAAATCTGCCCTCTCCGAGGGACCCTGGAAGGGTGTTGGAGGTGGCGGCAAGTTTGACCCCGGCGTCTGCCAGTTCCCGCATCAAACGGGACATCAGCACAGTGTCGCCCGGATCGTCCAGTTCAAATTCGTCAATGCAGACCAATTGGTAGGTGCTGAGAGCGTCCACCGTTTTCCTGAAGGAGAGCGCACCCACGAGGTTGGTGTATTCCACGAAAGTCCCGAAGGCTTTCCTGCCTTCGGCCGCATGCCAGAGCGACGCGAGCAGGTGTGTCTTTCCTACACCGAACCCGCCGTCGAGGTAGATACCTGCACGGCTCTCCTCACGCTTTGCCCCGAAAAACTTCCTCAGCCCGCTCGGTTTGGGCGTATTGACCGCCGAGGCGAAGGAACGAAGTGCCTTGACCGCCGCGGATTGCGAGGGCTGCTGGGGGTCCGGCCGGTAGGAATCAAAGGAGACAGCCCCGAAGCGCTGCGAGGGGAAGAATCCGTCCAGCAGGTCGTCCACGGAAACCTGCGGCGATCGCTGGGTCAGATGCTCAATGGTGGCCACGGATAGGTGCGTCTTTCGTCGGCGAGTGGATGAAGCAGGCCGTCAGGAGCCGTGCTAGCCAAGGATACGCCAGCGGCACTGCCCGCAGACGAATCATCAATGTGGCGTCCCGTGACCTTGCGGAAGCAATCGGCATAGCCCGTGGTTACGCTAGGTGGGAAAGCAATTGTCGATGCAGGAAGGCTCCAACGCATGAGTGTTGCAACTGATTCCAACGAGAAGTTCGCCCGGTACGCACATCCGGAACGGCTCGTCTCCACCCAGTGGCTCGCGGACAACGCCGGTACTGAGGGGCTGGTGGTTGTCGAGTCGGATGAGGACGTCCTCCTCTACGAAACCGGTCATATCGAGGGCGCCGTCAAGATTGACTGGCATACGGACCTTAATGATGAGGTCACCCGCGACTACGTCGACGGCGAGGGCTTCGCCCGGCTCATGTCGGCCAAGGGAATCTCCCGCGACAGCACCGTGGTGATCTACGGCGACAAGTCCAACTGGTGGGCCGCTTACGCCCTGTGGGTGTTCACCCTCTTTGGGCACGAGGACGTACGCCTGCTCGACGGCGGACGCGACAAGTGGATCGCCGAGGGCCGCCCTCTCACCACGGACGTCCCCCAGCCCCAGCCGACGGACTACCCGGTGGTCGAGCGCAACGATGCCCCTATCCGCGCGTATCTCAGCGACGTCCTGGACCATTTCGGCAACCCGCTGATCGACGTCCGCTCCCCCGAGGAGTACACCGGTGCCCGCACCCACATGCCCGCATACCCGGAAGAAGGCGCGCTCCGCGGCGGCCATATCCCGTCGGCGGTTTCCGTGCCGTGGGCGCGCGCTGCGGCCGAGGACGGCACTTTCCGGACCCGCGAGGAACTCGACGCGATCTACCGGGGAGAAGCAGGCCTGGCTGAGGGCGACGACGTCGTCGCATACTGCCGGATCGGCGAACGTTCCAGCCACACCTGGTTTGTGCTCCAGCACCTGCTGGGCTTCCAGAATGTGCGCAACTACGACGGCTCATGGACAGAATGGGGCAACGTGGTCCGCGTGCCTATCGTGAAGGGCGCCGAGCCGGGTGCCGCACCGGTCCCCGCGGGGCACCGATAACCGACCCGACGTAAAATGAAAGTCGCCCCGGGCACCCGCCCGGGGCAATGGTGAGGATGGCAGTGGAGACAACCGAATTACCCCAACAGCTCGCCGAGATCGTGGACGATTTCCAGGCGCTGTCCGAGCCGGACCGCCTGCAGCTCCTGCTTGAGTTCTCGCGCGGGCTCCCGCCGCTGCCCGACCGGCTCCTCGACCATCCGGAGCTTCTCGAGCAGGTTGTGGAATGCCAGAGTCCGCTGTTCCTCACTTTGGACATCGCCGATGACACCGAGAGGTCGGTCTCCCTGTTCTTCTCGGCACCCCCGGAGGCGCCAACCACCCGCGGGTTCGCCGGGGTACTGCAGGAGGGACTGGACGGCCTGCCCGCAGCGCAGATTCTCGCAGTGCCCGACGACGTCCCAGAGCGGCTGGGTCTCACCCGCGCCATCACCCCGCTGCGCATGCGCGGAATGGCCGCCATGCTGGGACGGATCAAGCGCAAGATCCGGGAATCAGGGGCCGCTTAGCGTCCGCTTCGGCTCAGTACGGCCGAAAACCTGGTTCCGCAGCCAGTCCGCGGTCACCGCGTGCCAGCGGTCAGGGTCCACGTTCCATTCCTTGGTGTGCCGTGCGCGGTGGAACCGTTCGAAAGTGACAAACGCCGGATTGCGTTCAGCGAGCTCAGCGGAGGGTCCCACCGGGACAAATTCGTCGTCCTCGCTGTGAAGGATGAGGGTGGGAACCGTCACCTGGTCGGCCCGGGAAACCCAGTCCATGCTCTTCAGGTCTACCGGCGTCGACAGTCCTGTCACCACACGCCCGAACCGGTTTGAGATGAGCCACTGACCCAGCCTTCCGGCAGGTGCGGGGATCCGGTTCAACTCGGCCTGGTGGGTGAGGACATCCATCCAGTCGATCACCGGACCATCAAGCACCAGAGCGCGGATACGGGTGCGGTACCGGGAGATGTCGGCCGCCTGCAGGCAGATGGCGCCCCCCATGGACCAGCCGAACAGCACCACGTCCTGCGCTCCGTGGCTGAACGCATACTCCATGGCCGCCTCGATGTCGCGCCACTCGGTCATGCCCAACCCATACCTGCCGTCAGGGGCGAAGGGGGCCTCGCCGTCATTCCGGTAGGAGACCAGCAGACTCGTCATGCCGAGCTCGCGGGCTGTATGAACGGCGCGCAGACCTTCGGAACGCTGTACGCCCCTGCCGTGGACCATGATCGCCCACGTTGAAGCGGGGGTTTCCGCCCGCACCAGCCAGGCCGGGGCAATGCCGCCGGCAATCGGAACGTCCACCCGCTCATCGGCAAAGCCGAGCGCAGAGGGAGCGGGATAGACGGCGCCGCTCCACCAGCCGCGGACCGCAGATCTGATATCCCCCGCGTACACCGCTTCCACCTCTCGCTGGACGGTTCCCTCCCGCGGCACGAAGGATTTTATTGCCCCGATGCGTGCGTGCCCGCGGCCCTCGTCGAAGTAGAGGCTGTAGGTGCCCTCCACCGTGGTGTCCTCATTGGCAGGAAGGATCACCTCCAGGCCTCCCAGCGCCTGCACCACAGCGAGAATCTGGAGATTCTCGTCGCGTTTGCGCGGCGTCACCACCTGCTTCGCAAAATGGGCAGCCAGGGCGGAGGTGGCGCCCGCAACGACGGAACTGACGGCGGCGCCGGCCCCGAGTCCGAGAACGGCCCAATGGAGCCAGGCTTGACGGTCGGCGGCGGCCGGAGGAGAGCTGAGAGGCATAGCCCTATTCTGGCCCACCCGCGCAACCGGCAGGCGCACGATCGGAGGTGTGGAGTGTCGCTCGGGCCCCTAGGTGCGGAGCGCGGCTGGGTCTAGTGTTGGCACATGGAGGAAACGATTGTTGTACTCGCCGAGGTGCCCCTGACCGAAGCCGACGCCACCCACCTGTCCGCGCTCGTCGACGGCGGCGATGCCACCTACACCGTGGTGATCCCGGAGGACCGCCACACCAACGTGCTTGGGGAGTTCCTCCACCACCTGAGCCTGCTCGAATTCGCCGAAGCATTCCAGGGGCTTTCCCACCGGCCGAGCGAGGAAGAAGTGCGGGTCTCGGCCGACTCTGCCCTGCGGAGTTCACTGGAGGCACTGTCCGCTGCCGGTCTCACCGCCGACGGTCTGACTGCGGCCGGCAACGCCGTCGACATGCTGGTCACTACGGTGCGGGAGCGCGGAGCGCGGCAGGCAGTGGTCATCACCAGGCCGCATGCGCTGGCCGATACCCTCCACCGCGACTGGGCCAACCGCGCGCAGGACAAGCTCGGTGTTCCCGTTCTGCACCTTTACTCAGGTTCGGGATTTATCGGCGACTCCTAGGCGTTGAAGCAACCATGAGCACATCCGAATCGGCACCACGCACTGACAACTCCCCCATCAGCAAGACGGACGAAGAATGGCGGCGGGAACTGACCCCCGAGGAGTACTACGTGCTTCGGCAGGCGGGAACCGAGCGGCCGTTCACCGGCGAGTATCACGATTCCCATGCACAAGGGGTCTACCAGTGCCGGGCATGCGGCCATGAGCTGTTCACGAGCAACGAAAAGTTCGATTCCCACTGCGGGTGGCCGTCCTTCTGGGCACCCCTTGCTGAGGAAAGGGTCCGGTATATCAAAGACAACACCCTCGGCATGCAACGCGTCGAGGTTCGCTGCGCCCGCTGCGACTCCCACCTCGGTCACGTTTTCGAGGGGGAAGGTTACGGCACCCCCACAGACCAGCGGTACTGCGTCAACTCCGTCTCCATGAGGCTTGTCCCAGCCTCTGAGCCAACTCCCACCGATTAACCTCAAGGACTACTGTGCCTTCCTCCTGCCACGCCACACCCACCCTAAGAGTTTCTAATCCAAGTCCTTCCTGAGGATCAGGTGATCTGTTCTGTTGCTACTCTCGTGACAACAGCACAGCCCACCAACCCTCCGGGAGGAACCGTGACCCAGACCCTCGACTCCGGCACCCGCCACGCGCCCGGTACGGATCCGGCCCAGCTTCCCGCCTGGGCGGCGCTCAAGGGCGCAGCCTGCTCGCTCCAGGCGCTGCAGGCCAAGGACGGATCAATCGCGGACACCGCCGACATAGAGACAGCCGGCCGGCACGTCCGGACGCTGGTTGGGTCCATCCGGGAACTGGCTCCGCACTTCCCCCACGATGCCGACTACCACGAGGCTCTTATCGGCGACCTTGAGCGGTGGGTGGCATCGGGAATGGGCACACCCGATTTCCTCGACTCCCTCGTGAGGTTCCAGCCGCAGCTGGACCGGGTCGATGGACGCCGGCACCTCGTCGTGTTTCCGATGTATACCCAGAACGGCAGCTCAAGCCGGTATGTCGAAGCCGTCCTGATCGAGGTCCTCTGGCCGGACTTCATCGCGGAGCTCGAGGCAGGCGAGTACTCCAACAAGCTGTTCGTTCCCATCCGCTTCCTCGACTTCACGCCCGGCTACGACACCAATTCAGCAGTGCTCTTCCCTGAGACGGTCGCGGTGCGCCAGACACCGCAGTTCACGTGGGGTGCCATCTTCGCGGACCGCGAAGCAGCACGGTTCCGCCGGGTGGTTACCGCAGCGGCAGGGATCACCCGCCTGGAACTGCCCGAAGAAGCACGCCAGCTCGTCGAGGACCAGGAACTGGCAGAGAAAACCTTTGTCATGTGGGACCTGATCCACGATCGCACCCATATGCGCGGCGATCTTCCGTTCGACCCCTTCATGATCAAGCAGCGCATGCCCTACTTCCTGTATTCACTCGAGGAACTGCGCTGTGACCTGACCGCCTTCCGCGAATCAGTGAAGATAGCCGGCGACGACGGCGCTACGGAGGAAACACGCCGGCACGCCCGCCTCGTGCAGTACGCGGTGATCTTCGACCGCGTCTTCCGCTTTGCAATCACCGGCAGCCGGGTCCGGAACTACGATGGCCTCGGTGGGCAGCTGCTCTTCGCCTGGCTGCACCAGCACCATGTACTGCACTGGACGGATACAACGCTGACCATCGACTGGGAGGAGGTTCCCGCCGTCGTGATTGCACTGGGTGAGAAGATCCAGGAGCTGTACTGGCGGTCGATCGACCGTCCGAAGATCGCGCACTGGCTGGCAGCCTACGGTCTGGTCTCGGAGACGCTCACGCCGCACCCTGCCTCAGTGTGGGCCAGGGGTCCCGAAGCGTTGCCCCTCGACGGGCCGCCGCGCGGCCTCACGGACGCCGTCCTCGATGATGAGTTTCCGCTGTCGATGTTCTTTGAGGCGCTGGACCGGAAAATGAAGGACGTCATCGAATCAACCGCGGGTATCACGGGAACCTCCGCGTGACGCCGTCCCCGGACCTTTCCCGCCTGACCGTGCTGATCGCGGGAGCCAGCAGCCAGGCCGGCATAGCGACGGCCGAGGCCCTCACCTCGGCCGGCGCCCGGGTGATTGCCGTCGGATCCGACGCGACCCGCCTCCAGCGCGCGCTGGGACACCTCGAGTCGGTTGACCTGAGAGCCTGCGACCTCACGGATTTCCAGGCCGTCCAGGCGCTGGCGGAAGAGCTGCGCACCGGAGGCACCGCCCCGGACGGCCTCATCCACCTGGTGGGCGGCTGGCGGGGAGGCGAAGGGATAGCAGGGCAGTCAGACGACGACTATGAGTTCCTCCACCGTTCCGTCCTGACCACCCTGCGCAACACCTCCCGGGCGTTCATCGGCGATCTCACCCGATCTCCGCAGGGCAGGCTCGCGATCGTTTCCGCCACCGCCGTGGATTCTCCGACGGCGGGTAACGCCTCGTATGCCGCGATCAAGGCCGCCGCAGAAACCTGGGTGCGGGCAGTCGCCCAGGAATTCGCGGCGGTCGAGCCGCAGCGGGGGGCCGCCGCCATTGTGGTGGTCAAGGCGCTCCTCGATGATGCGATGCGCGCCGAGCACCCCGAACGCCGGTTCCCGGGCTACACCGACGTCCGTGACCTCGCCGCAACGATGGCCGGGCTGTTCGAGCGGGATCCGGCCGACCTCAACGGCCTACGGCTGCACCCCGCGGGCTGACCGCCCCTACCCTTGCGAATACGAGATACTGGACCCGTGACTGACACCATCTCCGCCCCCACCCGCCTTCACGACCCCAATGTGCGCGGTTTCGCGTCGGATAACTACTCCGGCGTGCACCCCGAGATACTCGCCGCGCTGGCCGCCGCCAATGAGGGCCACCAGACCGCCTACGGTGATGACGTATACACCCAACGGCTCCAGGAGCTCATGCAGGAGCATTTCGGGGACGGAACCGTTGCCTATCCGGTCTTCAACGGGACCGGCGCCAACGTACTGGGCCTCCAGTCGCTTCTTCCCCGCTGGGGCGCCGCCATCTGCGCACGGACGGCCCACATCAATGTCGATGAGAACGGCGCACCCGAGCGCATCGGTGGAATGAAGCTGCTCGCCGTGCCCACACCCGACGGGAAGCTCACTCCCGAACTCATCGATCAGGAGGCCTGGGGCTGGGGGGATGAACACCGGGCGCAGCCGCTGGCGGTATCAATCACCCAGACCACTGAATTGGGAACGCTCTATACCCCCGAGGAGATCCGCGCCATCGCGGACCACGTCCATGCCCGCGGCATGCACCTCCATATGGACGGAGCGCGCATCGCCAATGCCGCTGCGGCACTCCAGGCGCCGCTGCGCTCTTTCACGCGTGACGCCGGTGTGGACATCCTGTCCTTCGGCGGCACCAAGAACGGCCTCATGTTCGGTGAGTGCGTCGTGGTGCTCAACCCGAGCGCGGCATCCGGGCTGGAGTACCTCCGGAAGATGAACATGCAGCTTGCCTCCAAGATGCGGTTCGTGTCCGCGCAGCTGGTGGCCCTCCTTGAGGATGGCCTGTGGCTGCGCTCAGCAACCCACGCCAACGCCATGGCAGCCCGACTCACCGCGGCGGTCTCCGGCATCGACGGCGTCCAGCTCACCCAGCCGACGGCGGCGAACGCGGTCTTCGCGATCCTGCCCCCGGGCGCAGCGGACAGGGTACGGGAGCAGTTCCGCTTCTACGACTGGGACCAGGCGACCGGCGAGGTGCGCTGGATGTGCACGTTCGACACCACACCGGAGGATGTCGATGCCTTCGCTGACGCTATCCGCCGGGAGGTCCGCGGTGGGTAGCATCTCCCGACCGAGTATCCGTTTCCGCCCCGTGCGGCGTGGCTGACCGAATGTGCAGGCTGCGGGGCTTAGCCTGCGAGGGTGAGTGCAATAGGTGACCTCTCGCAGGTTCCCCCTGAATTCCTTGACGCCCTAGCCGGACTGCGGCAGGCGCGATGCCGCAGTGAGCTTCGCCTCGATGAGATTCCCGCTCCCTCCCGGCTGGCCCCCTACGCCGTAGCGCTCGGTGCGGAGGTGCTCCAGAATGCGCAGCCCGGGCCGCTTCCAGTGCATGGGCCTGCCCGGGCTGCGTTCCAGCATGATCACCCCGAAGAACTGGCTACAGGGCGATTCATCCTTCTGTATGACCCGGAAGGCTCGGAGGTCTGGGACGGCACGTTCCGCATCGTGACCTACATCCGCGCCCAGCTGGAGCCTGACATGGGCAATGACACCCTTCTGGGATCGGTGGCGTGGACCTGGCTGGTTGAGGCACTGCAGAACCATGACGCCGGCTACCGTTCCGCCGGCGGCACAGCTACCCGGATTCTCTCTGAGAGCTACGGATCGCTCGCCGACCGGGTAGACACCATCGACATAGAGCTGCGGGCATCGTGGACCCCGGATTCAGACAGTGTCCGGAAGCATCTGGAAGCCTGGGCGGACATGGTCTGCACCTTCGCCGGCCTGCCGCCCCTGCCCGACGGGGTAGCTGCGCTGCCGAACCGGCGGCGCAACTGATCCTGGCCTGTCCGCCGGCCGCCGGCCGCCCGAGTCCACAGGACCGGTGCCGGTTGCCGCCATTTCCCGGACCTTCGCCGGTCACCGGGCTAGACTGGCATCATCATGACCGTGCATTCCGAGGCTGACAGCCGTACCAGAAGCGACGGCGCCGCCACCCCGGACTCCATCGCAGCCCTGCCGCTCCTTGATGAACCGCGAGAAGGCGTCCCTTTTGTCATTGACACTCCCGCCGGACTCAACCGGGCCGCGCGCGCGCTGGCCGGCGGGACCGGGCCGGCCGGCGTCGATGCGGAACGTGCGTCGGGTTTCCGTTACGGGCAGCGCGCCTTCCTGGTGCAGATCCGCAGGGAAGGCGCCGGAACGTGGCTGATTGACCCGGAGCCCTTCGGCGACCTGACCATCATCAACGAAGCACTGTCCGGGGTTGAATGGATCCTGCACGCGGCATCCCAGGACCTTCCGTGCCTCTCGGAGCTGGGGATGTGGCCGGACAGGCTGTTCGACACGGAGCTCGCCGCCAGGCTCGCCGGATTACCCCGGGTGGGTCTTGCCGCTGTCATCGAAAATCTTCTCGGTTTCACCCTGGCCAAGGAACATTCCGCCGCCGACTGGTCCCAGCGCCCGCTGCCCGAGCCCTGGCTCCGCTATGCGGCACTGGACGTCGAAGTGCTCGTCGAACTCCGTGATCGCCTCGCTGCCGTCCTTGACGAGGACGGAAAACTGGGCATAGCGCAGGAGGAATTCGAGTACATCCGGTCCATGCCGCCTGCGGCGCCCCGGACGGACCCCTGGCGCCGGACCTCCGGAGTCCACCAGGTCCGGGACCGGAGGCAGCTGGCCGCAGTCCGCCAGCTGTGGCTGGAAAGAGAGTCGCTCGCGCAGAAGCGTGACGTTGCACCCGGTCGCCTGATTCCTGACGCGGCCATTGTTGCCGGGGCGAAGGCAATGCCGCAGACGGTCCCGCAACTCCTGGCAGTCAACGGGTTCCATGGGCGGGCTGCACAGCGCGAGGCACCGCGTTGGCTCCGGTGCATCGCCGAGGCCCGGACCACACGGGACCTTCCTGAACTGCAGCTTCCCACCAACGCTCCTCCCCCGCCCCGGGTATGGCCCGAGAAGGACCCGGCCGCTGCTGCGCGCCTGCAGACCGCCAAGCCGCGCATCACCGCAGTGGCTGAAAAACTCAACATGCCGCTCGAAAACCTTCTGACCCCTGACCACCTGCGCCGTCTTGCCTGGCGCCCTCCGCAGCCGATGGACCTCGATTCAATCTCCGCTGCGCTCGCTGAACTCGGCGCCCGGCCCTGGCAGATCGAACAGGTGGCGGCCGTGATTACGGTAGCGTTCCTCGACCCGGACCCCCTGCAGCCCAAACAACAGAAGCAGGCAGCACGGTAACTGGTTGCGGCGTGATGTTACCGGCGAGTAACATAGGGGGCTGATCCCAAACTCAATGAGGAGCGATTGTGCCCACACAAGCCACAGCACGTCAGCAGATCAGGGACGTCGTCTTTGTTGACGGTGTCCGGACCCCCTTCGGAAAAGCGGGGGAAAAGGGTATCCATGCAGGAACCAGGGCCGATGATCTGGTGGTCAAGTGCATCCGCGAACTCCTGAGGCGCAACCCCTCCCTGCCGCCCCAACGGATCGACGACGTTGCGATCGCTGCCACCACCCAGACAGGTGACCAGGGCCTCACCATCGGACGCACTGCTGCGCTCCTTGCGGGGCTGCCCCGGACAGTGCCCGGCTTCGCAATCGACCGCATGTGCGCCGGTGCCATGACGGCAGTGACAACCACTGCCTCCGGGATCGCCTTCGGCGCCTATGACGTCGTCGTTGCCGGCGGCGTCGAGCACATGGGCAACCACCCAATGGGTTCGGGCACGGATCCGAACCCGCGTTTCCTCGCCGAGCGCCTGGTGGACCCCGCCGCGCTCAATATGGGCAACACGGCAGAGAACCTGCACGACCGTTTCCCGGCCGTCACCAGGGAGCGGACTGACGCGTATGCGGTCGCCAGCCAGGCGAAACTCGCCGCTGCCTACGGGAAAAACCGGATCCAGCCGGACCTGGTCCCTGTTGCGGGCAGGAAGCCGGGAGCAGGCTGGACCCTCCATCAGCAGGACGAACCGCCCCGCCCCGACACAACTCTTGAGGACCTTTCATCCCTGCGAACTCCGTTCCGCCCACACGGCCGCGTCACCGCAGGCAACGCGGCAGGGCTGAACGACGGCGCCACTGCTGCGGTCCTCGCCTCGGCTGACGCCGCAGCCGAACTGGGCCTCCCCGTGCGGATGCGGCTCGTGGCGTATGCGTTTGCCGGCGTCGAACCCGAGGTGATGGGGATCGGTCCCGTCCCGGCCACCGAGAAAGCCCTCCGGCAGGCAGGCCTTTCCATCGAAGACATCGGACTCTTCGAAATCAACGAGGCCTTCGCTGTGCAGGTTCTCTCCTTCCTCGATCATTTCGGGATTGCAGACGATGATCCGCGGGTGAACCGTTATGGCGGAGCAATCGCAGTGGGGCACCCCCTCGCGTCCTCGGGGGTACGGCTCATGAACCAGCTGGCACGGCAATTCGAGGATGATCCGCAGGTTCGGTACGGCATCACCACGATGTGCATCGGACTCGGCATGGGTGGAACCGTCATCTGGGAGAACCCACACCACGCAGACTATTCGGGAACCACCACGGAGGACGCAGCATGAGTTTCGACCGCTTTGAGGGCTTGGCCGCACTGGTGCCGAACGAGGTCATCACACATTCACTCGTCGAGGACATCGTTCTTCCGGGGAACGCCGGAGTCCTGGCGCTCGTCACGCTGGACAACGGACTCGACCACAGCCGCCCCACCACCCTGGGACCAGGCACGCTGATCGAGTTCGGGCGCACCCTCGAGAGCCTCCGCGCCAGGGCTGCCTCCGGTGAAATTGCTGCTGTCGCCCTCACGGGCAAACCCTACTTCCTCACCGCCGGTGCGGACCTCTCCACGGTGAAGACGCTGAAATCAGCCGAACACGGACGGTTGATGGCCGAACTCGGGCACTCCGCCTACAACCTCCTCGGGTCTCTGGGCGTCCCCAGCTTTGCCTTCATCAACGGTGTGGCGCTGGGTGGTGGACTCGAGATCGCACTCGCTGCGGATTTCCGGACGGTGTCAACCGGCGCACACGGCATCGGCCTGCCGGAAGCCTTCATCGGTCTGGTTCCGGGCTGGGGAGGCGTCTACCGGCTCCCCCGCCTGACCGGCCCGCGCGCCGCAGTGAAGATCATGATCGAGAATCCGCTCAGCAATAACCGCACGCTTGACGGCCGCACTGCGCACGAATACGGCGTCGCCGACGCGCTCTTCGAACCGGCAGATTTCCTGGAACAGTCCATCCGGTGGGCAGCAGAGGCGCTGAATGACTCTGCGGAGATTTTGGACCGCCGCGCCGCCCTGTCCCGGTACGACGACGGCGAGTGGCAGGCCGCCGCGCAGGCCGGCCGTGCCTTCATCGAGGCGAAGACGTCCAATGCCGCGCCCGCCCCCGCGCTGGTCATGGATCTGTTCGAGGCCGCGGAACACCGGACGCAGGCGGAATCCGCAGCAGCTGAGTGTGAAGCCCTGACGGAACTGATGCGGACCCCGCAGTTCCACAACACGGTGTATGCCTTCCTGGACCTGGTGCAGAAGCGCGCCAAACGTCCCGCCGGCGCGCCGGACCGCTCCCTTGCCCGTCCGGTCACCAGGATTGGCGTGGTGGGTGCCGGTCTGATGGCAAGCCAGCTGGCGCTGTTGTTTGCCCGCCAGTTGGGTGTTCCGGTGGTTCTCACCGACATCGACCAGTCCCGTGTGGACCGGGGCGTCAGCTGGGTGCACGCGGAAACCGACAAGCTGCTCGCCCGGAAGAAGCTCTCCCAGGACCGGGCAAACCGTGTCAAGGCGCTCGTTTCCGGCTCGGTCTCGAAGGAGGTGTTCGCCGACGCGGATTTTGTCATCGAGGCAGTCTTCGAGGAACTGGAAGTCAAGAAGGCGGTTTTTGCCGAGCTTGAACGGGTCGTTTCACCTGAGTGCGTGCTGGCGACCAACACTTCCTCGCTTTCGGTTGCCGCGATGGCCGAGGACCTCGAACACCCGGAGCGGGTAGTCGGGTTCCACTTCTTCAACCCTGTCGCGGCGATGCCGCTTCTTGAGATCGTCAAGGCGCCCTCGACGGCCGACGAGGTCCTTGCCACGGCCTTCGCCGTCGGGAAGGAGCTCAGGAAGAACGCAGTACTCGTGAAGGATGCGCCGGCCTTCGTGGTGAACCGGATCCTCGGACGGATGTTCGGCGAAATCACCGCAGTGTTTGATGAAGGTACCGACGCCGCCACTGCTGATGGGGCATTGCGTCCCATGGGATTGCCGATGACCCCGTTCCGGCTCCTCGCGCTGGTGGGCCTGCCCGTGGGCCAGCATGTGCAGGAGTCGCTGCACGCCGCCTTCGGCGACCGGTTCTACGTGTCGAAAAACCAGCAGATCCTGATCGACGCGGGGAAAAAGGGCCTATGGGAACAGGACGACGCCGGCAATGACGTGGTGCCCGAATCCACCCTGGCACTGCTCACCCGCGGCGACTCCCCCTCATCGGGCGAGGAAGTCCTGCGGCGGACGCAGGACGCGCTCGCAGACGAGATCGGGCGAATGCTGGCCGAGGGTGTTGTCGCAGCACCCGAAGATATCGACCTCTGCATGATCCTCGGCGCGGGGTGGCCGATGCACCTCGGCGGAATTACCCCCTACCTCGATCAGGTGGGCGCCTCCGGGCGGGTCAACGGCCGAACCTTTCACTGAGCCCGTAAAATGCATCGCGCGGGCGCCCAGGACGGTCTATCTCCGGAAGGAGACTGTCATGGGTGTCCGCGCGATCCGTATGCCGGCTGCTGCCGATCAGCGGGCAGGGAAGATGTGGTCGAGCTCCTCGAGATCGGCCTCTGACGGAACCCAGCGGGCAGCGCCGGCATTCAGGTGGACCTGCTCCGGCTTCGTTGCGCCCGCAATCACGCTGGCCACCGTGGGGCGGCTGGCAAGCCAGGAGAAGGCCACCTCAAGCTCTGTCAGTGAGCGGGCACGGGCGTAGGAACTGAAGTCCGCGAGTTGTTCCCAGTTGGCCTGGTCCAGGAGGTTGGTGCGGGAGTGCGTCAGCCGGCTTCCCGCGGGCGCGTGGCCCGCGGCGTACTTCCCGGTGAGGAGACCGTTTGCGAGCGGAAGGTACGGTAGCAGCCCCAGGCCGTAGGCCCGGGCAGCCGGAACCACCTCCCGCTCAGCCGAGCGTTCCAGCAGGTTGTACTGGTTCTGGGCAGAGATGAATCTCGTGGTGCCGAGCTGGCGGGCCACGTACTCCGCCTCCGCCACCTGCCAGCCCGCAAAGTTCGAGTGTCCGATATAGCGCACCTTGCCGCTCTGCACGAGGGAGTCGAGCGCCGCGAGCGTCTCGTCCATGGGCGTTGCCGGGTCGGGGGCGTGGTACTGGTAGAGGTCGATCCACTCGGTGTTCAGCCGCTTCAGTGACGATTCCACAGCCTTCACGATGTACCGGCGGGAACCGCGCGCACCCCAGTCCGGACCGTTGAGGCCCTTCAGATCGAGCCCGAACTTGGTCGCGACGATCATATCGTCGCGGCTCTTGCCCAGCGCCCGGCCGAGGAGTTCCTCGCTGACCCCGGGGGCGCGCCCGTAGGAGTCAGCGACATCGAAAAGGGTGATTCCTGCTTCAAGGGCCGCGCCCACTACGGCGGCCGCGCCACGCTGCGATTCTGAAGCCGTTCCGGGCCGGCCCAGGTTGTTGCACCCGAGTCCGATCACCGAAACGCTCAGTCCTGATGTGCCGAGTCTGCGATATTCAGTCATGTCCCAAAGCTACCAACCAGTCAGGGCCTCGACGGCCAGGAACCGTCCGGCGCGGATCAGCTGAACCAGATCGAGATTTCCTTCTCGGCCGACTCGGCTGAATCGGATCCGTGCACGAGATTCTGCTGCACCTTCAGCCCCCAGTCACGGCCCAGGTCCCCGCGGATGGTGCCGGGCGCCGCCGTCGTGGGTTCCGTTGATCCGGCCAGCGAGCGGAAGCCCTCGATGACCCGTTCGCCCTCAAAGACAGCCGCGAGAACCGGGCCGCTCAGCATGAATTCGACCAGCGGTTCGTAGAAGGGCTTGCCGACGTGTTCAGCGTAGTGCGCTTCCAGAATCTCGCGGGTTGCCTGCACCAGCTTCAGGTCCACCAGGGTGTACCCCTTCGCCTCCACCCGGGCCAGGATTGTTCCGCTCAAGCCCCGGGCCACGCCGTCGGGCTTGACCAGTATCAGGGTCCGCTCAGCACTCACGTTTTCTCCTCCGATTGCAATTTCCTGCGCCGGTACCCCGGCGCGCTCCACCGTCGACTCTACTAAAGGGATTGCTGCCCGCCGTCGCCATCTGTCCGGTTCGCCTGCTCCCACGCGGCCTGCTCCCGGTCCCGGGCAGCGTTCTCGCGGTCCAGGCGCGCGCCGGTGCGGAGCCCGTACAGCCAGGTGAGTGCAAAGAGTGCGCCGACGAGGAACATCATCGGCTCCACGATGCCGGTCGCAATGATCACGACCTGCAGTACCCAGCCGAGGAGGATCCCGTAGCGCTTTGTGAGCAGCGCACACGAAGAGATGAGAACCGCGCTCAGGGTCAGCCCGGCGCCGAGGATGAGCCCCACCGGGATACTGTCGGCACGCAGCCCGAAGACCACCAGGGTGGCGAACAGCACCACGAAGGCCTCCAGCAGCAGCACGGTGGAGGCGAACATCACCTTGATGGAACGCCGCTTCTTCGGCATCCCGGGACGCCATTCGCGCTGCGCTTTTGTCAGACGTGCCATGGAAGCCCCTCCTACTTGCCCAGCAGCGTGCGGGCCTCAGCGACCACCGTAATGGACCCTGTCACGAGGATCCCGCCACCGGGCTCACCTTCCTCGACGGTCATGACAGCCCACTCGAGGGCATCATCGAGCCGCTCTGCAACGTGGATGCGCTCATCGGCGAACCCGGCGCTGAGCGCAAGCCGCCGCAGGTCCACGGCCGGTATGGCGCGCGGGGAGTTGGACTGGGTGAGACAGACGTCCTCCAGCACTCCGCCGAGTTCCTCATGGAGTTCGCTGAGGATCGCTCCGGCGTCCTTGTCCTGGAGTACGCCGATCACAAGGACCAGCCTGCTGAACTCGAAGGCCTCGGTGATCGCCTTCGCCGTGGCGCGGGCGCCGGCGGCGTTGTGGGCGGCGTCCACCAGGATGCTGGGGGCGGTCCGCACCAGTTCCAGCCGGCCCGGAGAGGTGACCGCATTCAGGCCGTTCCGGACGACGTCGATATCCAGCTCCCGTGATCCGCCGCCCAGGAATGCCTCGACCGCTGCGACGGCGACTGCAGCGTTCTGCGCCTGGTGCTCACCGTGCAGCGGGAGCAGCACGTCCTCATAACGGCCGGCAATCCCGGCCAGCGTGAGCTGCTGTCCGCCCACGGCGATACGCCGGTCTTCCACGCCGAACTCCACCCCCTGGAACCGGAACTCGACGCCGGTTTCCCGCGCCTTCTCGAGCAGCACCTGTGCTGCATCCGCCGGCTGGGCGGCGCTGATGAGGAACCCGCCGGGCTTGATGATGCCGGCTTTTTCGAGCGCGATTTCGCCGGGGGTTTCTCCGAGCAGGTCGGTGTGGTCCAGTGAGATGGGAGTGACCACCGAGACCACGCCGTCGCCCACGTTGGTGGCGTCGGTGATCCCGCCGAGCCCCACCTCGATGACGGCGACGTCCACCGGTTCATCCGCGAACACCGCGAAGGCGAGAATGGTGACGCACTCGAAGTACGTCAGCCGCGGTTCGCCGGCGTCGTCGAGTTCAGAGTCGATGATCTCGAGGTAGGGCCGGATCTCGTCCCAGATACGGACAAACGTCTCATCGGCGACGGGCTCGCCGTCAATGCTGATCCGCTCGGTGACACGGGAAAGGTGCGGGCTCGTGTACCGGCCGGTGCGGAGGTCGTGCGCCCGCAGGAGTCCCTCGATCATCCGCGCCGTGGAGGTCTTGCCGTTGGTCCCCGTGATGTGGATGATCGGCACGGCCCGGTTCGGCTCGCCCAGAATCTCCATCGCGCGGAACAGCGGAGCCATGCGCGGCTCCATCTTGTTTTCCGGCGCCCGGCTCAACAGTTCGGCGTAGACGCTTTCCACCGAGAACCGGTCAATCTCCTGGTTCGGACCGGGCCCATCCGCGCCGTGGTTCATTGCATCGTTCATGCCTGCCGCTCCACCTTCACCGAAATTCCGTCGACTGACGCCGCGACCAGCACCAGGTTGTCCGTCAACGTTTCCTGCCTGACAAGGGCTGCGTGCGCCTCGAGGGCGGCAAGGGTTCCGGCATCCGCCTCCACCGTGGTGACTACGCGGTCACTGATGTGGAAGTCGGCGTCCCGGCGGGCCTGCTGGATGGAACGGATGACGTCGCGTGCAGTGCCCTCCGCCTCCAGGTCACCGGTGACCTCTGTGTTGAGCACGAGGAACCCGCCTCCGGGCAGAACCGTGACAGCGGTGCTGCCGCCGGAGGTTCCGTTGCTGTCCACCACGGTTTCCAGTGTGTATTCGCCGGGCTCCATCGGCAGGC
>NZ_KI914609.1:0-3405 GCF_000520475.1 Arthrobacter sp. 35/47 | reverse complement strand
CGTGACAGTGCCATCGTCGTCCACCGACCAGTCCCCCGCCTTCGCGGCCTTGATGGCGGTTTGGACGTTCCTGCCGAGCCGCGGACCGGCTGCCCGCGCATTGACCACGAGCTTCTGCGAAATGCCGAACTCCTCGGGCGAGACGTCCGCGGAGTCGATCAGGCGGACGGACTTGATATTCAGTTCGTCCGCGATGATGGCCCGGTACTGGCCTTCCAGTTCACCGGCGGCCGGCGCCACAACGGTCAGATCGGCGAGCGGCAGGCGCACCCGAAGGTTCGCTGCCTTGCGCAGGCTGGATCCTGTGGAGCAGATCTGCCGGGTCCGTTCCATCCGCTCCACCAGGTCCGGGGCAGCAGCGAACGACGACGGCGACGCCCAGTCCGTCAGATGCACGGAACGGCCGCCGGTAAGACCCCGCCAGATTTCCTCGGTGACCAGGGGCAGCAGCGGAGCCGCAACGCGGGTCACCGCTTCCAGGCAGGTGTAGAGGACGTCGAACGCAGCGGTGTCCTCATCGAAGAAACGCTGCCGGCCGCGGCGCACATACCAGTTGGTGAGCGTGTCGAGGTAGCGGCGCAGGGCCTCACACGCGTCGCTGATGTTGAACGCGTCGAGAGAGGCCGTCATATCCTCCACGAGGTTGCCGGTGTACGCGAGGATGTACCGGTCCAGCGGGTCGCCCAGTGCGTCCGCTGCGGCCGCGTCAACAGTTTTCGCCTCGTAGCCGGCGCCCCCGGAGGCGGCATTCGTGTAGAGACGGAAGAAGTGCCACACGTTCCACAGCGGCAGAATGACCTGACGGACGCCGTCGCGGATTCCCTGCTCGGTGACCACGAGGTTGCCGCCGCGCAGGATCGGCGAGGCCATCAGGAACCAGCGCATGGCGTCCGAGCCGTCCCGGTCGAGGACCTCGGAAACGTCAGGGTAGTTCTGCAGGCTCTTGGACATCTTCTGGCCGTCCGAACCCAGCACGATGCCGTGGCTGATGACGTTCTTGAACGTCGGCCGGTCAAACAGCGCCGTGGCGAGGATGTGCAGCGTGTAGAACCAGCCGCGGGTCTGACCGATGTACTCCACGATGAAATCGGCGGGGTTGTGGGACTCGAACCAGTCCTCGTTCTGCATCGGGTAGTGAACCTGCGCGTACGGCATGGATCCGGAATCAAACCAGACATCGAGCACATCAGCGACGCGACGCATGGTGGACTGGCCGTCCTCCGGGGTCCGCGGATCGTCCGGGTTGGGACGGGTCAGCTCGTCGATGAACGGACGGTGCAGGTCCGCCTCTCCGGCTGCATTGCGCGGCAGGCGCCCGAAGTCCCGCTCGATGTCCGCGAGGGAGCCGTACACGTCGGTGCGCGGGTAGTTCGGGTCATCAGACACCCACACGGGGATGGGACTGCCCCAATAGCGGTTGCGGCTGATGGACCAGTCGCGGGCGTTCTCCAGCCACTTGCCGAACTGGCCGTCCTTGACGTTGCCCGGGATCCAGTTGATCTGCTGGTTGAGCTCGACCATGCGGTCCTTGATCTTGGTGACCTCGACGAACCAGGAGGACACCGCACGGTAGATCAGCGGGTTGCGGCAGCGCCAGCAGTGCGGGTAGCTGTGCACGTAGCTGGCCTGGCGTACCAGGCGGCCGGCGTCGCGCAGCACCCGTGTGATGGCCTTGTTCGCTTCGAAGACCTGCACACCGACGATCTCCGCCAGCGGTCCGTCCTCGAAGGTGCGCAGGAAGCGTGCTCCCTCATCGACCGAGAGGATCACCTGGATTCCGGCGTCCTCACAGATTTGCTGGTCCTCTTCACCGTAGGCCGGCGACTGGTGGACAATACCGGTGCCGTCCGTCGTCGTGACGTAGTCAGCGACGAGGAACCGGAAGGCGTTGCGGTAGCCGCCGCGTTCAGGATCCGCGAAGTAGTCCCACAGCGGAACATACTCCAGTCCACCGAGTTCGGTGCCGCGGTGGGTGCCGATGACGGCGGCGCGCGCCTCCTCCGCGGAGGCGTAGCCGAAGTCCTTTGCGTACCCGGACAGCAGTTCCTCGGCGATCAGGAACCGGCGGCCCGTGAACTCGCCGGCGCCCGGAACCAGCGCGTAGTGGATGTCAGGCCCGACGGCGAGGGCAGCGTTGGTGGGAAGCGTCCACGGCGTGGTGGTCCAGGCCAGCGCCTCGACACCGGCGAGGTCCTGAGACAGGGCCGAATCTCCGGCGATGATCGGGAACGTCACGGTGACGGTCTGGTCCTGGCGGTCCTGGTAGACGTCGTCGTCCATCCGCAGTTCATGGTTGGAGAGCGGCGTCTCATCCTTCCAGCAGTAGGGCAGTACCCGGTAGCCGTTATAGGTGAGGCCCTTTGAGTGCAGTGTCTTGAAGGCCCAGAGCACGGACTCCATGTACTCGACGTTGAGCGTCTTGTAGTCGTTCTCGAAGTCCACCCAGCGCGCCTGGCGGGTGACGTAGTCACGCCACTCCCCCGCGTACTTCATCACGGACGCGCGGCACGCATCGTTGAACTTGTCGATGCCCATGGCCTCGATCTGCTTCTTGTCGCTCATGCCGAGCTGCTTCATGGCTTCAAGCTCGGCGGGAAGCCCGTGCGTGTCCCAACCGAAACGGCGCTCGACGCGGCGGCCGCGCTGGGTCTGGTAACGCCCTACAAGGTCCTTGGCGTAGCCGGTGAGCAGGTGCCCGTAGTGGGGCAGGCCGTTGGCGAAGGGCGGGCCGTCATAGAAGACGAATTCGTTTGAGCCGTGCTCGCCCGCGCTGCGCTGGTCAATCGAGGCCTGGAAGGTCCCGTCCCCGTCCCAGTACGCGAGCACGCGCTCTTCCAGCTCGGGGAAGCGTGGAGAGGCAGAGCCTGAGACAGCCGGATCTGCGGCGGAGGCCTTGGGGTAGATCTGTGACATGTGGTGTGTCCTGAAGCTGGCGGAGGTCGGCGGGCAGTAATGGTTTTCCTGCAAGGACGAACCAGCTGACCGATGCCGAAGCCCCGGTGAGCGAATCCGCGGTACCACCTCGCTTGCGTGCCCTCTCCTCCCTGCCTGGGAGGAACAGCGCACACCGCTTCATGTCTGCTGTCACGGGCTTACCCGTCCGGTTCTACTGATCCGCCGGGGCGGGTGTTCTTCCGGAAGCTCACCGGTGATGGCCGGGTCGCAGCTGATGCCCCCAATTCTAGCCGTCACGGCCGGATAGGGCGAACTCTCTCGGGAGGGCCGGCGGGCGCGGCTCAGCTGCGCCGGATCACCTTGTGGTTCGCCGCCTGCGCAACCGGACGGACAACAATCTCGTCGAGGTTCACGTGATGCGGCACGGAGACCGCGTAGGCGACGACGTCGGCGACGTCCGCGGCGGTCAGCGGCTCGGCCACCCCGGCATACACCTTCTCGGCTGCCGCC
>NZ_KI914608.1:20658-21898 GCF_000520475.1 Arthrobacter sp. 35/47 | reverse complement strand
CCGGCGGGTCCGCCCTGGTGATGCAGCCGCCACTGATCGGGCCCGAATCCATGCGCATCATACGAGCTGCGGATAACGTCGAAGATTCCGTCCAGGCGTGCACCGGGGACCGTGGCTGCGAAAATGTCCGCTTCCACGGCGGCGATCCGAGCCTCGGCATCACGCTCGGCCGCTGTCGATCCATCAAACCGCACCCAGCGCGTCACATTGGCAACCATGCCGTTGCGGCGGGCGCAGACCACGGCCATCGCCCGGCGTCCCAGGGGCGCCGACGTCGGCAGCGGATGCCGGAACGCGGAGCGCTCCCGGCCGTTGCAGAGCAGGACCAGCGGCTCCGCACCCAAGGCGATGACCCGCGCGCCCAGCTCGGCCGCCACCTGCCGTTCGGGGGTGTGCGGCCGGGCAGCCGAGAGCACGTCGGTGAGAGCCTCGGCCACCTCACGGTTGAGATCCTCATAGAGCGCAGCCTCAACTGGAAGAAGCGACTGCCGCGCCGCACGAAGCTCCCGCTTCACCTCCGCCTCATCCAACGGCGTGGAGGAGGAGAGCCGGCGCACCACCTCATGCATCGATCCGTGCCAGGGAACAGGATGCACGACGACGTCGGCAGGCAGCTCCTCGCGGATCAGCCGGTCCGCTTCATTGTTGAAAGTGACCAGATGGTCCCGTTCGCGGTCAACCAGCAGTACAGCCACCGGGTCGCCGGCGAGGCTGATGTGGAGTCGGCTTCCGCCCAGATACCAGGTCATCGCCGTGTTGCTGGTGAGCAGCAGGGAATCCCGGCCGGTGCGGTCGAGGATGTCCAGGAGGCGCCTGCGCTTGACGGCGCGCTCGCCGGCGAGGTCCGCGTCGGACCCGGTGGCCGGATCGAGGACGCGGGAGGGGGTGGTGGTCATGGGTGCCTTTCTTCGGCCGCGAGAGTGCGGACGGCGTCGGGAGTCAGAGCGCCGTCGGCAACAAGAACGGTGATGGAGCGGGCCACGGGAGCCTCGCGGGTGGTGAGGGCCGGGCGGTCCCAGGCGAGGGCAAGCCCCACCCCCGGGTAGCCTTCGGCCCGCACAAACCACGGGTCAGCCGCGTTGTCATTGGGCAGGAACAGAAGCGTTGCCGGGCTGCCGCGGAAGGTGCCCTGCCAGCAGAGCCAGTCCGAGACGGTGCCGTGCACGCCCGCTTCACCGGAGGCATCCGCCGTCGTAATTGTGGGGTTTTCGCAGGCGGGGAGGCGCCAGAAGAAACCGCC
>NZ_KI914608.1:3697-20558 GCF_000520475.1 Arthrobacter sp. 35/47 | reverse complement strand
AGGCGGGGAGGCGCCAGAAGAAACCGCCGTAGCCGCCGCCAACGCGTCCGTTCGAGCCGGGGCTCCCGAGTGAAACGGGGCTGTCACCGGCAGGGGTCAGCGCAAAATCGAGCGTGAGGGCCCAGATGCTGTCATTCACTCCGCGCCAGCTGATGCGGCGGGCTTCGTGCAGCAGCGTGGTTCCGTCGGGTCCGCTCCACCGCAGCGTCTCCTCAAGGGAGTTTCCGTGCTGCGTGAGTGCGGTGCGGGAGATCCGGCCGTGGTCGGGGCGCCAGATGTAACCCTGTTCCTCGCGGCGGTAGGTGCGGCCGCCCCAGAAGTTCACGCCGTCGACGTCCTGCAGGGCAACCCCGGCACCCAGGTGCCAGACGTGGTCCGCGGCGAAGTGGTCGGTGACCGCCACACCGGCGCGCGTCCGGAGCGGATGCAGGTAGGGGCGCGGTGAAAGGTAGGGGGAGACGGCGGTGCCGTCCCGGTAGGAGCCGACTTCCCGGCCGTCCAGTACCAGCGGCACGGACGACGTCGGCGCCCGCCGCGCCCAGCCCGGGTCCAGTTCCGCGAAGGTCGCCTGTGCCAGGCAGGCCCGCTGCAGGAGGTCCTCGATGCCGTGCACCACGGGGTGCGCATCTTCGCCGGTTCCTTGCCAGGTGACGTGTTCCGCAGCGATGGGGTGCGGCGCCGGAGCCAGCCGGACGGCGTCGAGGACCCGCATGAACGCTCCCGAGGAGGCGAGCGGGCTGAGCAGGGGAGTGCCGGAAGCCCGGTGTGCGAGCAGATTCTCGAGCAGATCGGCGCGCCCGAAGGTTTCGGTGACCGTGCCCTCTGCCGTGGTAACGGCCAGCTCATCCTCGGTGTAGTAGAGCACGGCGGTTCCCTGCGTGCCGTGAAGCGTGACGCTGGGGCGCGTCTGCTCCGCGGCACACAGGGTGAGCGCGAGTGTCACCACCGCACCGGATGTTGTACGCACCCGGATGGTGGAGGTGTCGTCACACTCGATATCGTGCGCCCGGTACAGGTCCGTCTCGACGGTAGCCACGTCGGAGGCCTCTTGTGCACCGGCCACGCGCAGGGCAGTCGCAACCGCGTGGGCGAGCGGATTGGTGGCCACGCCGTCGACCACGTCCACTCCATCCAGCGTCCGCTTTCCCGCCCACCGGGAGCGCGCGAAGTAGCCCCGGGTCCGCACCCAGGCCCCGGACGCGCTGACTCCCCGGACCGAGCCCAGCGTTCCCGATGCCACGAGATCGTCGAGCCGGTCCAGCGCCGCCGAGCCCAGGCTTTGGAACCCGGTCTGCACGGCAACGCCGGCTTTGTCGGCAGCAGCGAGAAGCAGTTCGTACTGCTCCATCGACGCCACCGGAGGTTTCTCGACGTACACATCCGCGCCGGCCGCGATCGCCGCATGGGCGAGCGGGGCGTGGGCCTGGATGGGGGCAGCAATGACGACGACGTCGGGCGCCACCCCCGCCGCGAGAAGATCCTCGAGATCTGCGAACACGCCGACCCCGTCACCCAGCGTCCCGTCCCCGGGCGGACGGGGGTCCGCTACGGCAACAAGCCGTGCAGCGCCGCTGTCCTCCAACCGGCGAAGGTTGTCGAGGTGCCGGGCACCATAGCCGTGGACGCCCACCAGGGCTACACGTGCAGCGCCAACCGGGTCCTGAGAGCCCGCGTTATCGGCGGGTTGTTCCAGGGCGTCGTGGAGGCTGGGTGCGGGGTCAAGCATGATCGTAGGTTCCGTTCCGGGATGATCAGCCTGCGCTGATCATGCCCTCGATTTCAGCGGTCATCTGTTCAGTGGCCTGCTCGGGGGTGAGCTTGTCGAAGAGGACCTCGGAGACGTAGCGCTTGACCATGTCCTGGACTCCGCCGGCTCCAACGGGGGAGGGCAGCGGCGGCTCTGCCATGTCGGGACGGATTTCGTCGAGGAAGTCCACCACTGTCTGGTCGTTCTCGTCGAGTTCCGGCGCAATGGCGGCGGCCATGTCGGGGTTGGCCGGCACACCGCGGTCCACCAGCATCTTCTTGGCCGCTGCCGGATCGTTGGCCAGGAAGTTCACGAATTTCGCTGCTGCCTGCTGGTCATCCGACTGGCTGGAGATGGACCAGTACATGGATGCCTTGTAGTACATGCCGTTCTCGCTGGCCGACCCGCTGTCCGACGGGACGCGGAGCATGGTCACGTCACTGCCGCTGGCGGTGCGGAGAGCCGACAGTTGGTTGGACCAGTACCAGCCCATTGCTGCTCGGTTGGTGGCGAAGCCGCCGGCCTCGAAGGAGCCTGACATTTCCTCGGTGTACCGGGCGGCGCTGGGTCCGCCGCCGTCGCGCACCTCCAGGAGGTGTTCAAACCATGCCGTGGCGTTCTCCGGCGAGTAGCCCACGGTGCCCGGCTCGTCGTCGTTATAAAGGTTCTCGCCGTGCTGGCGGAGCCAGATCCGCAGATCGACGTCCTGGGCGCCGTAATCGGTGCCGACGATGTCGCCGCCCAGCTTTTCACTCAGCTCAGCGGAAATGCGGTAATAGTCATCCCAGGTCCAGGTGGTGTCATCCGGGAGTTCCATGCCGGCCTGCTCGAAGAGGTCCCTGTTGGCCATCAGCACGTAGGCGTTCTGCCCGGTGCTCAGGCCGTACAGTCCGTCCTCGTACTGCCCTAGAGCCAGGGATGCCTCATCGAATTTGGAGGTGTCCAGTCCTTCCAGGGTGCTGAGGTCAGCAAGCGCGCCGCGCCCGGCGTATTCCTGGAGGTACTTCTCATCCATGGTGATGACGTCTGGGGCGTCGCGGCCGGCAGTGGTGGTTGCGAGCTTGTCCCAGTAGCCGCCGAAGTCGGAGTACTCACCTTCGATGGTGATGTCCTCGTTCTCGGCCTCGAACAGGTCAATTATTTCCTGGTTCGCCACGTGGCGGGGGTCGGAGCCCCACCACGAGAACCGCAGGTTGCCGTCACCGGAGGCGGCGCTGTCACCGCCGCCTCCGCCGCAGGCGCCCAGTGACACGGTGAGGACGACGGCGGCTGCCGCAGCCGTCAGCGTTCGTGTTGTGCGAGAGAACTTCTTCATTGAAAACTGCTTCCTGTCTTATTGATAGGTTTCTGTCGGTTGTGTTCCGGCCTGGATCAGGCAGCACCGATCAGGGCTTCGATTTCCGTGGTCATCTGTTCGGCCGCCTGGGCGGGTGTGAGGTTGCCGAAGAGGACCTCGGAGTCGTACCGCAGGATGATGTCCTGTACTCCGCCGCCTCCGGCAGGTGAAGGCGAGGGGCTGAGCGCTACGTTGGGTTCGATCTCTTCGAGGAAGTCGACGACCGACTGGGCGGCTTCATCGAGTTCGGGACGCACAGCGGCGGCCATGTCCGGGTTAACCGGAACGCCCCGGTCGACCAGCATCTTCTTGGCGGCCTCTTCGTTGTTGGCCAGGTAGTTCACGAAGTCAGCGGCGGCATCCTTGTTCTCGGACTGGCTGGAGATGGACCAGTACATGGAGGCCTTGTAGTACATGCCGTTATCGGCTTCGTTGCCGGTGTGTGACGGTGCGCGGAGCATCCGGACGTCGCTGTCGGTCGACGTGCGGAGGAGCCCCAACTGGTTGGACCAGTACCAGCTCATCGCGGTCTTGTTGGTGGGGAAGCTCTGGCCCTCAAAGGTGCCGGCCTGTGCTTCCGTCCACTCCGACGGCGTAGCGCCGCCGGCCTCGTCGCGGACCTTCAGGAGGTGTTCGAAGAACGCTTCGGCGGTTTCGGGCGTGTAGCCCACGCCGTCGCTGGTGTCGTTGTACAGCGACTCTCCGTGCTGGCGCAGCCATACCCGCAGGCTGCCGTCGGGGGAGTTGCCATAGTCGGAGCCGCTGACGCCGTCGAGGTTCTCCGAAATCTCCTTGGAGATCCGGTAGTAGTCGTCCCAGGTCCACGTGGTGTCATCGGGAATCTCCACGCCGGCTTCCTCGAAGAGATCGGCGTTGATTACTACCGTGAGAGCGTTACGGCCGGTGCTCAGCCCGTAAAGACCATCTTCGAACTTGCCGAGATCAAGCGCGGCGTCGTCGAACTTGGAGAGGTCCAGGTTCTCCAACTCGGTGAGGTCAGCCAACGCGCCCCGCGAGGCATATTCCTGAAGGAACTTCTCATCCATGGTGATGACATCGGGCGCATCCCGTCCCGCTGTCATTGTCGCCAGTTTGTCCCAGTAACCGGAGAAATCGGAGAACTCCCCTTCGATGGTGATTCCTTCGTTGGCTGCCG
Organism: Arthrobacter sp. 35/47; assembly: GCF_000520475.1. Classification (NCBI taxonomy): domain Bacteria; kingdom Bacillati; phylum Actinomycetota; class Actinomycetes; order Micrococcales; family Micrococcaceae; genus Arthrobacter; species Arthrobacter sp. 35/47. The sequence goes on along the minus strand of NZ_KI914608.1, from coordinate 16,319 downwards.
TGTAGTCCTCGATGATCTCCTGGTTCACGGCATGCCGTGGGTCCGAGCCCCACCAGGACCACCGAAGGTTGGCCTCACCGGTGGACTGGCTTTCACCGCTTGCGCCGCCGCAGGCGGCCAGGGAGGCACCGAGAACGAGGGCCATGGAGGCCGCCGTGACGGCGCGGAGTGGGCGAGAGAACTTCCTCATTGAATTTCTTCTTTCCTGTTTGTGGACGGGTTTATTTGATGCCGGTGGTGGCGATGCCCTTGACCAGGTATTTCTGGCCGAAGAGGAAGACCAGGAAGACCGGGATGAGGGAGACGATGGACATGGCGAACATCGAGCCCCAGGAGGAGGTTGCGGTGCTGTCCACGAAGGAGCGCAGGGCAACGGGCACCGTGTACATTTCCGGGTCGGTCAGGTAGATCAGCTGGCTGAAGAAGTCGTTCCAGGTCCAGATGAAGGTGAAGATGGTGGTGGTGGCCAGGGCCGGCATCATCAGCGGGAGGATGATGCGGGTGAAGATCCGCACGTGGCCGCAGCCGTCGATCCGTGCTGCCTCGTCGAGTTCCTTGGGCAGTCCGCGGATGAACTGGACCATCAGGAAGACGAAGAACGCGTCGGTGGCCAGGAGTTTGGGGAGCACCAGCGGGATGAAGGTGTTCACCCAGCCGAGTTCGGAGAAGATGATGTACTGCGGGACGATGATCACGTGGATGGGCAGCATGATCGTCATGAGCATGATCGCGAACAGCAGGCTGCGGCGGCGGAACTTGAGCCGGGCGAAGGCGTAGGCGGCCATGGAGCAGGAGACCAGGTTGCCGATGATGGAGCCGATCACCACCACCATGGAGTTCATCATGTAGTGCCCGAACGGTGACTGGAGTGCGTTCCAGCCCTCGGTGTAGTTGCTGAACTCGAAGGTGGTGAGCCAGAGACCGGCTTCGCGGAAGATCAGGTCGTTGGGCCGCAGTGAACTGGCGAGCATCCACAGCAGCGGATACAGCATGATGATGCCGAACGCGGTGAGCAGGATGTGCTTGATCAGCCGCCGTGTCCGGCTCCCGCTCAGCTCGTCATCAGCGTCGCTGTGGACCGGGGGTGAATCCGGCGTCGTGGTCTCTGCCGGGGCAGCGGAGGTCTTTTTCTGGGGCGCGATATTAGTCGTCATAGAACACCCACCATTTCGAGGCGATGAAGTTGATGAAGGTAAAGGCGGCGATGATGAGCAGCAGCAACCAGGCCATGGCCGAGGCGTAGCCCATATTGAAGTTGCCGAAGCCCTGCTGGTAGAGGTACAGGGTGAAGAACATGGTCGAGTCCGCCGGACCGCCCGTTCCGCCGGAGACCACGAAGGCCTGGGTGAAGGACTGGAACGCTCCGATGATCTGCAGGACCAGGTTGAAGAAGATGATCGGGGTGAGCAGCGGGATGGTGATGGTGGCGAACTGCCGCACCTTTGAGGCGCCGTCCACGGACGCGGCCTCGTAGTACATGGTGGGGATCTGGCGCAGGCCGGCAAGGAAGATCACCATGGGTGCGCCGAACGTCCACACGTTCAGCACCATCAGGGTGCCCAGCGCGGTGGAAGGGTCCGCGATCCAGCCCTTGCCCTCGATGCCTACCAGGTCCAGGATCTGGTTGACCAGTCCGGAGGTTCCGAAGATCTGCCGCCACAGGACCGCGATGGCAACCGAACCGCCGAGCAGCGACGGCAGGTAGTAGACAGAGCGGTAAAAGCTCAGGCCGCGCATGCCCCGGTCCAGGATCAGTGCCAGCGCAAGGGCTGCGATGAGCTGGAGCGGCACCGAGACGAACACGTACAGGAAGGTCACCTGCAGCGAGTTCTGGAGCCGGGTGTCCTCGAACATCCGCGTGTAGTTGTCCAGCCCGGTCCACTCAGGCGGCTGGAGCAGGTTGTAGTCGGTAAAGGAAAGATACAGCGATGCCGCCATTGGGCCGATGGTGATCAGGACCAGCCCGACCAGCCACGGCGCGAGGAACAGGTACCCGACCCGCTCTTCCTTCTTCTCCGCGGCGGTCAGCTTCCGCTTTTTCGCCTGCGGCTCCTTCTTGAGCCGCGACATCTCACTCAGGGCTGACATCGCCGGTCCTTTCCGCGATCACGAAGGCGCGCGCCGGCGTCGTCGCCCGTGCGTCGTTGGGAAGCTTCATGGGAAACCTTCTGTCCGGTTGGTTGCTTTTCACATTCGTGAGAAAACGCTTTCTCAGATTGCATTCGACCCTAGTGTGTCATCCGCCACACGTCAAGGAAAACGTTTTCTGAGGCACTGGGAAGCGTCGATTCACCGTGGGAGTGGGCGCCCTACAGCGACACTGTTAGGTATTCCAGCGTCTCCGCCAGCATGGGCGGGGTGACCATATGTCCGGCGTCGTACCAGGTTCCGGTGTACCGACTCGGCGTACCCGCGGCATCGGCACGGAGCCAGGCATCGGCGTCGTGCATGCCTTCAGGGGAGAACAGCGGATCTCCGCCGGCGAACTGCACGAGGTACCGGCAGTCACGGTTGATGTGTGTGAGTTCCGGCCACTCGAAAGTGGCGGCGAGCCCGGGTGTCGCCAGCAGCCACGAGTGGGTGTCCAGGTGGGCGGGGAACAGGCCTTTGAGGGTGGTCATCATGCAGCAGACGACGGCGGCGCGCACCTCGGGTGCCAGGGCGGATAGGACGAGCGCCCTGCCGCCGCCTCCGGAGAACCCTCCGACTCCCACCCGGTTGCCGTCGACGTCCGGAAGCGCGCGCAGGATGTCCAGTGCGGCGAGATCCTCGAAGGCCACCATGCCGGCGTAGCTTGTGCCGAGAAGACCGGCGGTCTTGGCTACCGTGTGCTCGTGCTGAGCCGCAGCCGTGTTGTATTCAAGGGCGGGCGTAGGCTTTACGCCTTCATTCCGCCAGAGCGCTCGTTGAGCCGACAGGCCCTCGGCCACCCGGGCAGGCGGCGGGTCGAGGAGGAACCGGCGGCTGCCCCAACTGAAGGAGTCATGGACCAGTACAGCAAAGCCGGCGCGCGCCAGATCGCTTGCGGCGGCATGTCCGGAATAGAGGTTCTGCTGTAACGCGGTCACCTCTTCGGAGGTCTCGGTGCCCGCATCGATCAGGCGTTCTGCGCCGAGCCACTTGTTGCCTCCATGGCAGTGGAGCCACAGGACGCCCGGCAGGATCCCCTCCGCTTGTGTTGATCTGAGCAGGAAACCGCGGGTCGGCGGGCCATACGGGAGCTGCCATTCCAAGTCCTGCAACTGGACACCGTCCACCGTGCGCGTTCTGCGCACGGTGACAGCGGGGATCGGAATGGGCGCCGGCACGCCGAGAGCCTGGGCCAGCAGTCCGCTCGCGGGGTTGTGGCCCGTGGATCTACCCAGCCGGCGGACGGCCTCGGGCCAGTCCTCGAAGCCGGCGATCGGGCTGGGGAATGCCGTCATCGCTGGTCCGCCGGAAAGGAGTCCGGCCAATCCTCCGGGCGGATTCTGTTGATCCGGCGGACGTTCCCGAGGGTACTCCATTCGTTTCTGCCAAGCCTGGCGAGCGGTTTGAGGAGTTCTATCCGGGGATGGTCGCCGTCGAGCACATCTTCGGCGACGGCGGCATGCACCACCTCGCCCAGTACCAGGGTGCAGTTGCCCACGGGGATCAGGCTGTGCAGGCGGCACTCCAGGGATACGGGTGATTCGCGGACCCGCGGCGGCGTGATGAACATGCTCTGTTCGCGGTCGAGGCCGGCGGCATCGAACTCGCTGACGTCGGGGCCAAACGCTGTGCCGGTCGCGTTGACCCGTTCGAAGAGGTCCTCGGGAGTGAAGTTCACCGTGAACTGACCGCTTGCCCGGATGTTTCGCAGGCTGTCCTTCTCGCCCACGGAGGTGAACTGGACGATCGGCGGGTCCGTTGACGCGACGGTATAGAACGAGTGCGGCGCCAGGTTGTCCACGCCGTCCACCGAGCGGGAGGCCACCCACGCGATGGGACGCGGGACCACCGTGGCGGTCAGCAGTTTGTAGAAGGCCGCGGCTGAATGGTGGTCCCGGTAGAAGTCCCTGCGCATGTATTGAGCCTAAGGCTACCGGTGGCTCCCCAGCAGTTCCTCGAGCCGCTCGTAGCTTTCGGTCATTCCGCCTTCCATGCCCGATTGGGCCATGCCGTCCCTGGCCTCCTGCGTCGGGTAGACGGCGTGGCCAACCAGTTTGCATCGTCCGTCACCGAGGTCTTCGAACTGGAGAAACTCGAGGCTCACGACGTCTGGGTAGCCGTCGAACTCGAATGTCTGGATGGCGAAGTCGTTCTCTCTGACGGTATGGAAGACACCGCTGAATCCGTAGGAAATGCCGTCAGGTCCCGTGTGGATGTAGCGGTAGCTGCCGCCGGTGCGGAAATCGTAATGGTCAACCGTGGCGGTCATCCCGCGTGGGCCGAGCCATTGCGCGATTGCTTCCGGGTCACGGTGAGCCTCGAAAACTGCCTCGACCGGAAAATCGAACTCCCGCTCGAAGTCTATGAAGGGAGCGTCCTGGGGCACCGAGAGTTTCAGTGGGTTACTCATGATTGGTCCTTGGGTGTGGGGCCTTGCCTGGCCTGTGATTCGAGTAGAGCATCGAGTGCGCGGAACTGGCTTTCACGGGCGAGCCTGTATTGGTCAATCCACGCGGTCAGCGCCTCCAGCCTCGCAGGGTTCAGGTGCACAGGGCGGCGCTGCGCATCACGCGAGCGTGTCACCAGCTCAGCCTTTTCAAGAACCTGGATATGCCTGGAGATTGCTTGCTTGGTGATGTTGAAAGGAGCAGCCAATTCGTTGACAGTGGCCGGGCCACGGCTTAGCTGGGCAATGATGCTGCGGCGTGCCGGGTCTGCGAGGGCCATGAAGGCCAGATTGAGACGTTCGTCGCTACCATCCATTGTCAACCAAACCCTTTATCAACTAATTGGTTGATTAAAATGTAGGCCTGCAGAGTCGCGGAGTCAACAGGTTTAGGGCCAGCGAAGCCGGCGGTTAACGCCGGAGGAGTTCTTCGAGGCTGATCGGTTTCGCGCCGGTCAGGTCCTGAACCGCCGTCGTCGTGCGTTCCAGCTGACCGGATGCGATGGCAGTGTAGGTGCTCACCCACGCATCCAGCTGCCAATCCGGTGCGCCGTAGGAAGCGCGTGATGCGTACGCTTCCTCGACGGTCTCCTCCTCGTAGCGGGTTTCACGGCCGGTCACGCGGGTGATTACGGCCGCCACCTCGCTGAGCGAGAGAGCTTCGGGGCCGGTGAGGTCGTAGCTCTTGCCCGCGTGGGCCTGCGGATCCTTCAGGACGACGACGACGGCGGTGCGCGCCACGTCCGTGCGCGCGACGGCTGACACCCGTCCGTCGCCGGCCGGTCCGCGCAGGATTCCTTCCTCACCTGCGAAGAGGGGCAGGACATCGAGATAGAAGTTGTCGCGGAGGAAGGTGTAATCCATCCCCGAGTTGCGGATGTGTTCCTCCGTTGCCCAATGGTCGCGGCCAAGGGTGAAGGTCGCATCCGGAGCAGCGGCAAGGAAGGAGGTGTAGACGATGTGCTGAACTCCCGCTTCCGCGGCGGCATCGATAAAGTTCCGGTGTTGGTCCACGCGGTCTTCTGCCTCCGCGCCGGAGACCATGAAAAGCACCTCACTGCCGCGGAGGGCATCGAGGGACGATTGCCGGTCGGCGTAGTCCGCCTGCGCAGTGCTCGTGCCGGGGAGTCCAGGGGCCCGTGCCGGGTCACGCACGATGAGTTTCTGTTCGTACCCTGCAGCGGACAGGAGGCGGGCGACTTCTCCGCCCACATGACCGGTGGAGCCGGTTACCGCAATTCGTGGAGTCATGTCGGGTTGAGCGTTGAACGGGATGCGAATATTCCGTGTTCATCATGGTTTTTCCTGGATGACATCGGCACGACGGGCCGCCGTCGTCCACGAGGCCTAGCGTGAAGGAGTGTCCAGGCTCTTTGTCGCTATCGGTGATTCCTTCACGGAAGGGGTAGGGGACTGGGACTCCCGTTATCCCAACGGTGTGCGAGGGTGGGCCGACCGCGTGGCGAAACAGCTGAGTAAACAGGACCCCTCGTGGCGCTACGCCAACCTCGCCATCCGCAGCAAGAGGCTGCACCAGATCATCGATGAGCAGCTCCAGCCGGCGCTTGACCTCCGGCCCACGGTGGTCAGCGTCTACGCGGGCGGTAACGACATCCTCGAACTGCGTACCGGCATCACCCCGCTCATGGAGAGCTATGAGGAGATGGTGGCACGTATTGCCGCCGCCGGCGCCCGGCCTCTGTTGTTCACCGGATTCGATGTGCGGCTCCACCCGGTCCTCGAACCGATGCGGCGACGCAACTGGATCTACAACGAGCATGTCCGCCGGATCGCCGACGCCTACGGAGCGTTACTGGTCGATTACTGGTGTTTCGACGAATACCATGACCCCCGGTTCTGGGACGTCGACCGGCTGCACATGTCCCCGGCAGGCCACAGGAACATGGCCGCGCACGTTCTGCGTGAGCTGGGTGTGGACCATACCCTGAGATCCAAACCACTGCGCCCTCGCCCGAGCCTGACGCTCGCGGAACTGCTCCGGAAGGAGACGGCGTGGTGGGGCGAATGGGTTCTTCCGATGTTCGGACGGCGCCTCCGTCACGTCACGCTCGGCGACCATCTCGAACCGCGCTGGCCGGAGCCGATTCACCCGGCAGATGGCCTTAAGCGACTCGCCGCAGAACGCAGGGCTCAGCCTGCCGCGAACGGCTGACGTTCCAGCCCTCGTACACTGGTTCCATCATGACTTTCATCAACAAATACCGCGCACCGATCGTCTGGCTCGTCGTCATCGCCATGGTGGCCTCCATCGGAGCCGGGTTCTTCGCAACAATTTTCTAGCCCGGCCCCGCGCCGGTCACCAGAGCCGGCCCGCCCCCGGTATCTGGATCCGCAGCCAGCGGTACCCGTACGGAGGCAGCTTGACCTTAAGGTCATCGTCAGGCTCGATCTCCGTCTTGGTGTCCTCCAGCAGATCCGTGAGCACGCCGCCTCCGCGAGGCACATCGCCGGAATCGAGCGACACTTCCACCTCAACGGGCTCATCGGAGAAGTTGTGGAAGAGGAACAGCGTGTTGCCCTCCCAATCACAGCGGTGCGCGAAGACCGCGGGATTGGGGGTGTCGATCATGGTGAAAGTGCCCCAGCCGAGCTCGGGACACTCGCGGTAGCGGCGAATCAGCGTGCCCATGAACCGCAGCAGCGATGAGCGGTCCCGGCGGGAGGCCGCCACGTTGACGTTGTCCGGCCCAAACTCCCCCTCCACCAGGGGAGCTACGAGCTTGTCGGGCGGCGCCGAGGAAAACCCTGCGCTGTCCTCGTCGGTCCACTGCATCGGTGTCCTCACGGACATCCGACCCTCGGCCGCAAGGTTCTCTCCCATGCCGATTTCCTCGCCGTAGAACAGCACCGGCGTTCCGGGAAGGGAAAACAACAGCGAATAGACCATCCGGATGCGCTGCGGATCGCCGCCCAGCATCGGTGGGAGCCGCCGTTTGAGGCCGCGGCCGTAGACCTGCATCCTTTTCTCGGGACCAAAGGCCTCGAAGACTTCCTCGCGCTCCGAGCTCATCAGCTTGTCGAGCGTCAGCTCATCATGGTTGCGCACAAAGGTGGCCCACTGGCTGTCGGAGTCGATCTTCGGCCGGTCCGTCAGCGCACGTGCCAGGGGGCGGGCATCGCCCCGGGCCAGGGACAGGTACATCTGCTGCATCGTCACAAAGTCGAACTGCATGGTGAGCTCATCCGCTGCGTCGCCGAAGAACTCCACCTGCTGCTCATAGGGCAGATTGACCTCGCCGAGCAGCACGGCATCACCGGCCCTGCGCGAGAGGAAACGCCGAAGGTCGCGCAGATAGTCATGGGGATCGCCTGCATGGCCGTCGATGCCCCGCGTCTCCAGGAAAAAGGGGACGGCATCAACACGGAAGCCGGAGAGCCCGAGTTCCATCCAGAAACCGATCGCCTTCGCGATCTCGTCGCGGACCGCCGGGTTCGCGACGTTCAGGTCCGGCTGATGGGAGTAGAACCGGTGCAGATACCATTCCCCGGTCTTCCTGTCCTTGGTCCAGATGGAGTTTTCCTGGTCCGGGAACACCACCTCGCTGGACGTGTCCGGTGGTTGCTCCGACCGCCAGACATAGAAGTCGCGATAGGGATTGTCCTTCGAGGAACGGGCCTGCTTGAACCAGGGATGCTGGTCCGAGGTGTGGTTGACCACCAGATCGGCGATGACCCGCATCCCGCGGTCCTTGGCGGTGCGGATGAACTCGACCATGTCGCCGAGGGTCCCGAGCCGCTCGTCGACGCCGTAAAAATCGACGATGTCATACCCGTCGTCACGCTGCGGCGACGGGTAGAACGGCATCAGCCAGACACAGGTGACCCCAAGTTCCGCGAGGTAGTCCAACCGCTGCGCAGCACCGGCGAAATCACCGATGCCGTCACCGTTCGAATCGCAGAACGTCTCGATGTCGAGGCAGTAGATGACAGCGTTCTTCCACCAAAGATCAGAGGTGTCAGTGACGCGCATCAGCGGACCTCAGGCAGGACGTGCTGGGCGAAGGCCTCGATGAACGGTTTCTGCTCGGTTCCCACGAAGTGCAGGTAGAGCTCGTCGAACCCCAGGTCGGCATACTCCCGGAGCTGTTGTGCGTGAACCGCGAGGTCGGCTGAAATCTGCACGCCTTCACGAAGTTTCTCCTCGCTGAGGTCGCTGGTGGCCTTCTCGAAGTCCGAGGGACGGGCGAGGTCCCACGTGGTGGGAGGCGTCACGCAGTTCGAGCTCCACTGAACCCGCGCGATCTCCAGGGCCTCTTCCTCGGTGGGCGCCCAGGACAGATGCACCTGCAGAATCAGCTTGCCCTGTCCCCCGTTGTCCCGATAGGCGTTGATCATTTCAGTCAGTTTCTCGTGGGGCTGGTTCACGGTCACCAGGCCATCGGCCCAGCGTGCGCTCCGCGCCGCTGTTTCCACACTCACCGCCGGGGCAATCAGCTGCGGCTTGATCTCCGGCACATCCCACAGCCTTGCCTGCTCAGCGGTGACCAGACCGCGGTGGGTGACCTCCTCGCCGTCGTGCATCCGACGGATGATGTCCACGCATTCTTCGATGCGCTGTTGCCGCTCCGCCTTGGGCGGCCACGGGTCACCGGTGATGTGTTCGTTCAGGTTCTCTCCGCTGCCGAGCGCCGCCCAGAACCGGCCGGGAAACATGCTTGCCAGGGTGCCGCTTGCCTGGGCAATGATGGCCGGGTGGTACCGCTGGCCCGGTGCGGTGACGACGCCGAAACGCAGGCTGGTGGTGGCCAGCGCAGCTCCCAGCCACGACCAGGCGAATCCTGAGTGGCCCTGCACGGCGGCCCAGGGCTCGAAGTGGTCTGAGCACATGGCGGCGTCGAAGCCGGCCTGTTCGGCCAACTGGACATCGGCGAGGAGCTGTCCGGGTGCGATCTGTTCGTGCGAGGCGTGAAAGCCGATGACGGGCATGCGCGGGCCTTTCCTTGGGCGGCTCTTGAAGAGGTGAACCGGTCCGTCCTAGTGTGATCAGCAGGCTTAGCAATACGCTTCGAGCCTAGCTGTACTGCAGATGGTGCTCAACAGCGCCGCCCAATCTTCCACACATCAGGAGGAAAACATGAGTGATCAGTACACCTTCCAGAACCCGGTGACCCGGTTCCCGGAAATTTCGCCACCGAAGCAGGACCAGCCGGAGCCGGGCCTTGACCGTGACCTTACCCCGCAGAGCGACCGCGGTGAAGAGTCCTACCGCGGCACCGGCCGGCTGGAGGGCAGAAAGGCTCTGATCACCGGCGCTGACTCGGGCATCGGCGCAGCGGTGGCCATCGCCTTTGCACGTGAGGGTGCCGACGTCGCGCTGTCCTACCTTCCGGAGGAAGAGGCTGACGCGGACGAGATCGTCGGACTCATCGAGGGCTGCGGCCGGAAGGCGGTGAAGCTCCCCGGCGACATCAAGGATGGTGAATTCTGCAGGGACCTTGTGACTCGTGCCGTGGAGGGCCTTGGCGGTCTTGACATCCTCGTCAACAACGCAGGCAAGCAGATCGCAGTGGAACGGCTTGAGGATCTGGACGACGAACAGCTCGACCACACGTTCAAGACCAACATCTACTCGTTCTTCCGCATCACCCGCGAAGCTCTGAAGCATCTGCCTGCCGGCTCGAGCATCATCAACACCACCTCCATCCAGGCGTACAACCCGTCGCCCACCCTGCTGGACTATGCGAGTACCAAGGCGGCAATCAACAACTTCACCAAGGGCCTCGCCCAGCAGTTGGCGCCACGCGGCATCCGGGTGAACGCCGTCGCCCCCGGGCCGTTCTGGACGCCGTTGCAGGTGTCCGACGGGCAGCCGAAGGAGGCGTTGCCGGAATTCGGAAAGTCCACACCGCTGGGACGCGCCGGGCAGCCTACTGAACTGGCTCCCGCCTACGTGTTCCTGGCATCTCCGGAGTCCAGCTATGTGCTTGGCGAGACGCTGAACGTCAACGGCGGAAACCCGACGCCGTAGCTCGCGGTCATCGGCGAAGCAGCGTCGGGAAAGTGGCCGGGTGATTCCCGGGCGGGGCCGCCTCAGTCGGGGAAACGGGGCGGTCCCGCTCGGGGGGGCTCTGGTAAACCAGTGCCAGCAGGAGGAGTCGGTGGTCTCGCCCGCCTCTGTCCTGCCCTCCAATCATGGGCAGGGAACCTTGGGAATTTCTTGGGCCCCCGGTCTGGCTCCGGAGCACTCGCCACCGGATAGACAGTAGGCTTAGTACTATGGAGCTGACGGGGACGACGACGTCGGCCCACCGCAGGGAAGGTTGTGCCATGAAGAGTCCTGAAGCGCGAGGGTGTGTAAGCCGTGCCCTGCTGGAGTTGCTCCCTCAGGAGCCGAACCCTGAGGGCCTCAATGCGCTGAGCGGCGCCGTCACTGATGCACTCGATGCTTCCCCCGGAATCCTCGCCGATGACGACCTCCAGCTGACGCTGTTCTGCCTGTATGAGCTGCACTATGGGGGCATCGACGGCTCTCACCCTGACTGGGAGTGGGAGCCGGGTCTGATCGGGATCCGCAGGCTGATCGAACGCGACTTCGAGGGAGCCCTTCGCTCCGCCGTCGAACTTCCTTCCCTGGAGCCAAGGGACAGTGACGGTGTGGCCGCCGTTCTCTTTGAACTGGCGGCGGCCGATACAGGGCCGAGCGTGTCCCGGTACGTCGCCAAGAAGGCCTCGCTGGAGCAGGCGCAGGAGTTCCTGATCCATAAATCCGTCTACCAGCTGAAGGAAGCCGACCCGCACACCTGGGCCATCCCGCGACTGACAGGCCGCGCCAAGGCGGCCATGGTGGAAATCCAGGCCGACGAATACGGCGGTGGACGGCCCGAGCGCATGCACTCGGCTCTCTTCGCGCGAACCATGCGCGGGGCGGGGCTCGAGGACAGCTATGGGTACTACCTTGACGCGGTCCCGGCCCTCACCTTGGCGAGCACCAATATGATGTCCCTCTTTGGACTCAACCGCAGGCTCCGCGGCGCCATCGTGGGGCACCTCGCCGCCTATGAAATGACGTCCTCACAGCCCAACCGTCTGTACGGTAACGGGTTCCGGCGGCTCGGCTTCGATGAGGACGTGACCTGGTACTTCGACGAGCATGTGGAGGCCGATGCCGTACACGAGCAGATTGCCGGACGGGATCTCGCCGGCGGGCTCGTTGAGGCTGAACCCGACCTGCTCGGCGACGTGTACTTCGGGGCAGCGGCGGCCCTTACCCTGGACTGCATGCTTGGCGAGCACATCATGGGCGCCTGGGAGAAAGGCGAGTCCTCCCTGCGGACAAAAGTCCAAGCTCCGGCATGACCGGACACGCTGCCAGCTACATCCTGCCCCTGAAGTGGACCGGGGACGGTGGAATTGCGGAGCTGGCTTCCTACCTTGAGGACGTTGGGCAGTGGGCGGAGGTGCTCGTTGTCGACGGATCGCCGGACGAGTTGTTTGCCCGGCATGCTGCGGCGTTGCCCGCCGGTATCCGCCATCTCCGGCCGCAATTCGCGTGCCGCAACGGCAAGGTGGCGGGCGTGCTGACGGGCCTGGCAGCGGCCTCCGAAGAGCGGATCATCATCGCCGACGACGATGTCCGCTACAGTGCCGCAGCATTCCGGCGGATGATCGATTTGCTGGAGGAGGCCGACGCCGTCCGGCCGCAGAACTATTTCCTGACCCTGCCGTGGCATGCCCGGTGGGATACCGGACGCACCCTCCTGAACCGTGCGCTGGGGTCGGACTTCCCAGGCACTGTGGGCGTCCGCGGATCCATCCTGCGGGCGACCGGCGGCTACGACGGTGATGTCCTTTTCGAGAACCTTGAGCTGCTGCGCACCGTGCAGGCTGCAGGAGGTACGGAGATCAGGGCGGATGATCTCTTCGTCGGACGTCTCCCCTGCTCCTGCCGCCACTTCTGGCGCCAACGCACCCGGCAGGCGTATGACGATTTTGCGCAGCCGCCGAGGCTGCTGCTGGAACTGTCCCTGCTGCCCGTACTGCTTGTGCTGCTGCGCCGCTATGGTGCGGCCGCCTGCCTGCCGGCTC
>NZ_KI914608.1:0-3597 GCF_000520475.1 Arthrobacter sp. 35/47 | reverse complement strand
GGGTGGCAGAACTGGGACGACGGCGGCGGGACGGCCGGCAGATTTTCCCGGCTACCGCTGCCCTCTGGGCGCCCGCGTGGCTTCTGGAGCGGATGCTGGCGGTGTGGGTCGCCGTGGGCATCCGCCTGGCCGGCGGGGTACCGTACGCGGGGTCCAGGCTCGTGAAGGCGGGCAACTCGCTGCGCGTGCTACGCGGCAGGTATGCGCACGTGCGAGCAGCCCGTTAAAGCAGAAATGCGCAGGTGTGGTGAGCCCCGGACCCGGGGAATCACCACACCTGCGCAAAACTTCCGAGGAAGACTACCGGTTGTTGTCGATGGCGTCGTAGTCCGCGCGGTCGATCCTGCGGTGGTACCGCATGCCGGCCAGCCCGCCCAGAACCGCACCGGCCAGAGCGGCCAGCAGCGCCACGACGACGGCGATGATGCCCGTTGTGGTCAGCGCGCCTTCGTTCAGCGGCAGGCGGGGGAAGCTGTTCAGATTGGCCAGGATGTCGAACTGGGATCCGAAGATGAGGCCGAGAATGGCAACGATAACGGCAATGATGATCGCCCAGAGCCAGACGGCCACGCCCTGCTTTGCCCCGTTGAAGCGGGCCATGCGGCCTGCGACGTATCCGCCGCAGTAGTAGGCCAGCAGAAGTATCACGAGAATGATGACAGCGCTGGTGATTCCTACCGTCTGGGCGTCCTGTGAAGCCTGGTTGGCGGCCTCACCGACGCTGGTGTTCGTGGACAGGCCGAACGCTGCTCCGAACGCCGCAACCAGGGCGGTCAGCAGGACCGCCATTCCGGTAGCGGTCAGCCACCCGAAGAAGGCCGCGCCGAACTTCATGCCCCCGAAAGTTTCCTTCTGGCGCTGGTGGAGCGCGTCCCGCTCCGCACCCACGGGCACAGGTGTGACGTCGCCGTGCCGGTCATGGTCGCGGGTGGTGTCAGGATCGAGGTCACGCGGGCGTCGATGGTGATCGTCGGCGTCCCTCGTATGCGATACGGGAACCGCCGCAGTGTGCTGGCGGGTGTCATCGACGCCGTCGTTGTTCCGGTCGACGTTGATGGCGCGGGTCTCCGCGTCGGACGTCCGCGCATCCCGGCGTCGGGATGCGCCGACTTCGTGTGCTCCGGAATCATCCGAGTGCTTGGGACGGTTGTCCCTCTCGTGATTCCCTGTTCCTGGTGTGCTCATGGTGCCTCCTGATCTCAGGGCCCGTAGGCGACTTTATAAGTAACCTTAGTATTTCAGGGGTGCAGGTACAAGGTTGCCGCGCCGACGGTGGCATGCTTGTGGCATGGACTGGGAAATTCTTGTCACCGTGCTCTGCGGGCTGGCCATCGCCGTGGGCGTGGCGGGAGTTGTTGTTCCGATTCTGCCCGGCAGCATCCTCATCATTGGAGCACTGTTGGCGTGGGCATTCACGGTGACGAGCGCACCGGGGTGGACTGCCCTCGGCGTGGGCGGGGTCCTCGCGCTGGCCGGGTTGCTTGCAGGAGCCATACTGACCGGCAGGAAACTGCGGCAGCGCAGGATCCCTGGGCGTTCCGTCACCGTCGGGCTCGTCCTGGGCGTGGTGGGCATGTTCGTCATACCGGTGGTGGGACTGGTTGTCGGCTTCGTGGTGGGCTTGCTGCTGAGTGAAGCCGCGCGCCTGCGTGATTTTCGGGCGGCAGTGTCCTCAAGTGGAGAAGCGCTGAAGGCCCTGGGCTGGGGGATTGTGGTGGAGTTGGTACTTGCGTGTGCGGCGGGCAGCGCCTGGGTCCTCGCAGTCTGGGCGCATTTCGCCACGCGCTGACCCGCCTCACGCCGCGGTTACCGCCGGAAGCCGCGGTTCCTTCCGCGGCTGTACTTGGTGTTGGTACGCCCCTGCTGACGCCTGCCGAGGAGCTTCGACGCAATAACCGGTGCGAGCATGATGAGGATCTTCTTCAGCATGGTGGTCCGCCTTTCGTGGAGTGAACCTCCATAGTAAGCACACTGACTAATTCTGTGTCGACTGCGGGACGACGAAATCCCGGAGGGCTGCCAGCTGGGCACGCCTGCACTCGGGCTTGAGGTACATCATGTGCCCGGCTTCGTGATAGTGATGCGAAATCCTGTCCCGAACATCGTCAGTGAGGGTCATATGGGCGAACACGTACTCCGCTGCGAAATGCGGTGTGGCGCCGTCCTGATAGCCGTAGTCCACGTGTACGCGCAACGCGGGATTATGGACCATGAGCCGCTCCAGTACGTCGCTGACGTCAACGGGCGCCCCTTCGAAGGTCCGGTAACTCCATGGCTGAACCCGGGCCGTGAGGATCTCATACGGGAGGTCGTTCTCATATCCAAGCTCAGCACGCAAATAGTGGTTGATCGCCGCGGCGAAGGGTGCAGTGATGGCGCGCATACTCGGATCATCCATTGAACTCGATGACTGGAGGTTTGCCGGCGGAGCGGTGAACCGACCGTCGATCCGGCCCACCACCAGACCCTCCGAGCGCAGAAGCTCGGCGGCGAACTCGTGGTACGCCCAGCGCAGGTTGGTGCGGCGGATGAAACCCTCGTCAAGCGTGGTGATCGCGCTCAGGCGGTTCACCACGTCGTCGTATTCGGTCTCGCTCAGCCGAGCGCCCTGGGACAGGGCATACCCGAACTCGCGGGAAGCGAACTCCTCCGCCTCACGGACCACCTCCGCGAGTTCCCTGCCGGGATGCCTGCCGTGGTAGTGGGCGATCGCCGCGTAGGTGGGCAGGTGTAGGGCATAGGGAGTGTCGCTTCCGGGGAAGAAGCGCAGCGTGGACATGTTCAGGACGGTCGAGATCAGCCCGAGTCCGTTGACGGCCATGCCGTAGGCGTCGAACAGCCTGCCCGCGACGGCGACGGCGCGCAGCGTTCCATAGGACTCGCCGACAAGGTATTTGGGGGAGAGCCACCGGTTGTTCCGTGTGGTCCAGAGGCGGATGACTTCAGCAACGAGGTCCCGGTCTTCGACGAACGCGTGGAACTCATCCGTCTTCTCGCCCTCAACAACCCTGGAGAATCCCGTGCTCACCGGGTCGATCAGGACGAGGTCGCTGTGCTCGAGCAGGGTTTCGGGATTATCCATCAGGCCGAAAGGCGGCGGCGTCATGGCGCCGACATCACCGGAATCCACCCGGCGCGGCCCGAGCAGGCCCAGATGCAGCCACACGGAGGAGGACCCGGGCCCTCCATTGAACGCGAAGGTAACCGGCCGATTGGCGGACGCATTGTCTGCGGTGTACGCAACAACGAAAATCTCCGCCTTGGGCTTGAAACCCTCCGACTTCCCGTCCTTGACCTCTTCGCGGCGGAGGACGAGCCGGCCCGTTGAGGTGGTGTAGGCGAGACCGGACGGCATAGTGTGTTGCCGCGTGACGAAGTCGTCGCTGACTTCCTTCACTGGGGCGGGTTCCGAGGTTTCAGCGGTGGTGTCTTCTGTTGCGAATTCTTCAGCCATACCTCGAGCCTAGCGGTGGTTACGCAAGGCAACTACCCCTGCCTGGCGGTTTCCCGGGTCGGTTCGGCATCCGGATTCCAGGCCTGGCGCAGTTCTGGGCGTGCGAAGAAGCACGCCGCAGCGAGACCGATGACCACGACAGT
>NZ_KI914607.1:12525-22772 GCF_000520475.1 Arthrobacter sp. 35/47 | reverse complement strand
CCCCACACCTAGTGCCCAACGTTTACGGCATGGACTACCAGGGTATCTAATCCTGTTCGCTCCCCATGCTTTCGCTCCTCAGCGTCAGTTAATGCCCAGAGACCTGCCTTCGCCATCGGTGTTCCTCCTGATATCTGCGCATTTCACCGCTACACCAGGAATTCCAGTCTCCCCTACATCACTCAAGTCTGCCCGTACCCACCGCAGATCCGGAGTTAAGCCCCGGACTTTCACGGCAGACGCGACAAACCGCCTACGAGCTCTTTACGCCCAATAATTCCGGATAACGCTTGCGCCCTACGTATTACCGCGGCTGCTGGCACGTAGTTAGCCGGCGCTTCTTCTGCAGGTACCGTCACTTTCGCTTCTTCCCTACTGAAAGAGGTTTACAACCCGAAGGCCTTCATCCCTCACGCGGCGTCGCTGCATCAGGCTTGCGCCCATTGTGCAATATTCCCCACTGCTGCCTCCCGTAGGAGTCTGGGCCGTGTCTCAGTCCCAGTGTGGCCGTCCACCCTCTCAGGCCGGCTACCCGTCGTCGCCTTGGTAGGCCATTACCCCACCAACAAGCTGATAGGCCGCGAGTCCATCCAAAACCACAAAAGCTTTCCACCAACACCACATGCGTGGGAAGGTCGTATCCAGTATTAGACCCAGTTTCCCAGGCTTATCCCAGAGTCAAGGGCAGGTTACTCACGTGTTACTCACCCGTTCGCCACTAATCCCCCCAGCAAGCTGGAGATCATCGTTCGACTTGCATGTGTTAAGCACGCCGCCAGCGTTCATCCTGAGCCAGGATCAAACTCTCCGTAAAAAAATACGAACACAACACAAGCCCCCCGGAAAAAGAAGAACCCATGCTGCACAAAATTCGAAACCAGCCAAAAAACCAGCCACCCCACACGGGAGCACAGGCAGGCATGCCCAGGAAAACCAGAAACCCCAACAACCACACCCCACCCACACCAGGAAACCAACCACGCAAAACGCGATCCGCCCCCGACCCAGGAAGAGTCCAGCCCCTGTTGCCTCAGGACCCAACAGTGTGCCATACACCACCGAACCAGCAACCAACCAGCCCTTTCCACAACCCACACCCACAACCCCCACAAAGAAGGGAAGCGGACACAAGCCCGTACTCAAACCAGCCGGCACCAACCCGGCACCTATCCGTTGATATTCCACCCATGAGCACCCACCGCAGAACAAACGCCTGCGCAATGGGCATACTCCTGACAACCCCCACACCCCACACAACGCGGGACATGAACAGTTGTAGGCGCTCCTTAGAAAGGAGGTGATCCAGCCGCACCTTCCGGTACGGCTACCTTGTTACGACTTAGTCCCAATCGCCGGTCCCACCTTCGACGGCTCCCCCCCAAAAGGGTTAGGCCACCGGCTTCGGGTGTTACCAACTTTCGTGACTTGACGGGCGGTGTGTACAAGGCCCGGGAACGTATTCACCGCAGCGTTGCTGATCTGCGATTACTAGCGACTCCGACTTCATGAGGTCGAGTTGCAGACCTCAATCCGAACTGAGACCGGCTTTTTGGGATTAGCTCCACCTCACAGCATCGCAACCCTTTGTACCGGCCATTGTAGCATGCGTGAAGCCCAAGACATAAGGGGCATGATGATTTGACGTCGTCCCCACCTTCCTCCGAGTTGACCCCGGCAGTCTCCCATGAGTCCCCGGCATAACCCGCTGGCAACATGGAACGAGGGTTGCGCTCGTTGCGGGACTTAACCCAACATCTCACGACACGAGCTGACGACAACCATGCACCACCTGTAAACCGGCCACAAGTGGCCGACACATCTCTGCGCCGTTCCGGTTCATGTCAAGCCTTGGTAAGGTTCTTCGCGTTGCATCGAATTAATCCGCATGCTCCGCCGCTTGTGCGGGCCCCCGTCAATTCCTTTGAGTTTTAGCCTTGCGGCCGTACTCCCCAGGCGGGGCACTTAATGCGTTAGCTACGGCGCGGAAAACGTGGAATGTCCCCCACACCTAGTGCCCAACGTTTACGGCATGGACTACCAGGGTATCTAATCCTGTTCGCTCCCCATGCTTTCGCTCCTCAGCGTCAGTTAATGCCCAGAGACCTGCCTTCGCCATCGGTGTTCCTCCTGATATCTGCGCATTTCACCGCTACACCAGGAATTCCAGTCTCCCCTACATCACTCAAGTCTGCCCGTACCCACCGCAGATCCGGAGTTAAGCCCCGGACTTTCACGGCAGACGCGACAAACCGCCTACGAGCTCTTTACGCCCAATAATTCCGGATAACGCTTGCGCCCTACGTATTACCGCGGCTGCTGGCACGTAGTTAGCCGGCGCTTCTTCTGCAGGTACCGTCACTTTCGCTTCTTCCCTACTGAAAGAGGTTTACAACCCGAAGGCCTTCATCCCTCACGCGGCGTCGCTGCATCAGGCTTGCGCCCATTGTGCAATATTCCCCACTGCTGCCTCCCGTAGGAGTCTGGGCCGTGTCTCAGTCCCAGTGTGGCCGTCCACCCTCTCAGGCCGGCTACCCGTCGTCGCCTTGGTAGGCCATTACCCCACCAACAAGCTGATAGGCCGCGAGTCCATCCAAAACCACAAAAGCTTTCCACCAACACCACATGCGTGGGAAGGTCGTATCCAGTATTAGACCCAGTTTCCCAGGCTTATCCCAGAGTCAAGGGCAGGTTACTCACGTGTTACTCACCCGTTCGCCACTAATCCCCCCAGCAAGCTGGAGATCATCGTTCGACTTGCATGTGTTAAGCACGCCGCCAGCGTTCATCCTGAGCCAGGATCAAACTCTCCGTAAAAAAATACGAACACAACACAAGCCCCCCGGAAAAAGAAGAACCCATGCTGCACAAAATTCGAAACCAGCCAAAAAACCAGCCACCCCACACGGAAGCGGAATGACCAGCAAATCAACCAATCAAAAAACAATCGGTATCAACAAACATGGCACACTATTGAGTTCTCAAACAACAGAAGCACCCGGCACCAAACACAACCCTCAAGGCCGCATCATCGCTCCGGAGCAACTTTTCAAACTTACCCGCCAAACCCCACCCCGTCAAATCCACCCCTTCACCTCCACTTCGTGGCGACCAGAAACAACCTGGTTTTCACTCGATGTGGATGGAGGGCCGGATCCGAAGTGATCGTCGGCGCGGATATAAACTCTAGCACCCCGGCAGCGGACTTGTAAATCCGGCTGCCGGGGCCCCTTCGGAGGCTAGACCTGGGCGGGAGTGAGGTACAGAACGCCCAGCGGTGGAACCCGCAGTTCAGCGTATGCAGGCAACCCGTTTGAGGCTCCCTCGACCGCTTCGACAACCCCCATGTTGCCAACCCCGGAACCGCCGAACTCCTCGGCATCGGTGTTCAGCAGTTCAGTCCACTGGCCGGCCCACGGCATACCGACCCGGTATCCCTCGTGCGGGGAACCGGAGAAATTGGCGATGCAGACAAGCGGGTTTCCCTGCGTGTCCCAGCGAATGAAGGACAACGTGTTGTGGGCGCCGTCGTTCTCATCGATCCATTGGAAGCCTGACGGATCGTTATCCCGCGCATAGAGCGCGGGCGTATCCCGGTAGATGGAGTTGAGCGACTGCACCATCTTCTGCACGCCCTTGTGGGGAATGGTGTCAGAGAGCCACCAGTCAAGACCATGCTGCTCGGACCATTCGGACTCCTGCGCGAACTCGGTGCCCATGAAGATCAGCTGCTTGCCGGGATGCGCCCACTGGAATGCGAGGTAGGCGCGCACGTTCGCCAGCTGCTGCCACCGGTCACCCGGCATCTTGCGAAGGAGCGAGCCTTTGCCGTGGACTACCTCGTCATGGCTGATCGGCAGCAGAAAGTTCTCGGTGTACGCGTAGACCATGGAAAACGTTGCCTTGCCGTGGTGGTGCACCCGGTTGATCGGATCCTCGGCGATGTACTGCAGGGAGTCGTGCATCCAGCCCATGTTCCATTTGATCCCGAAGCCCAGGCCACCCTGGGCAGTGGGGCGGGTGACGCCGTCGAAAGCGGTCGATTCCTCAGCGATCATGACTATGCCGGGCACACGCTTATACGCGGTGGCATTCACCTCCTGGAGGAAGGAAATCGCCTCAAGGTTCTCCCGGCCTCCGAAGCGGTTGGGCTGCCATTGGCCGTCCTCCCGCGAGTAGTCCAGGTAAAGCATGGATGCGACCGCGTCCACGCGCAGCCCGTCAATGTGGAATTCCTCCAGCCAGTACAGGGCGTTTGCGACAAGGAAGTTGCGTACCTCGCGCCGGCCGAAGTCGAAGATCAGCGTTCCCCAGTCAGGGTGTTCGCCCAGTTGGGGGTTGCCGTGCTCGTAGAGGGTGTCGCCGTCGAACCGGGCGAGTGCCCATTCATCCTTCGGGAAGTGGGCGGGGACCCAGTCCATGATGACGCCGATTCCTGCCTGGTGCAGCTTGTCCACGAGGTATTTGAAGTCGTCAGGGTGGCCGAAACGCGAAGTCGGCGCGTAGTAGGACGTGACCTGATAACCCCAGGATCCACCGAACGGGTGTTCCGCGACAGGCATCAGCTCGACGTGGGTGAATCCCTGCCACTGCACGTACTCGACAAGCTGTTCAGCGAGTTGCTTGTAATCGAGTCCGAGGCGCCATGATCCAAGGTGGACTTCATACACGCTCATCGGACCATTGTGGGGATCCTTGCCGCTGCGTTCCTGGATCCATGCATCGTCACCGAAGGCATAGCGGGACTCCACGACGCGGGATCCGGTCAACGGCGGGACTTCGGTACCGCGGGCCATGGGATCTGCCTTCTCGCGCCATTGTCCGTCCCGCCCGAGAATCTCGAACTTGTAGCAGGCTCCGGCTTCAGCCCCGGGAACGAAGAGCTCCCAAATGCCGGAGCTCCCGAGGGACCGCATGGCGTGGACCGATCCGTCCCAGCCGTTGAAATCAGCCTTTACCCGGACCGACTGTGCGTTGGGCGCCCACACCGCAAAGCTCACGCCGGAAATGTCTCCCAACGCGGAGGCATAGCGGCGGACGTGCGCACCGAGCGCGGTCCACAGCGTCTCGTGCCGGCCTTCGGCAATGAGGTGCATGTCGATTTCGCCGAGGGTGGGAAGGAAGCGGTAGGCATCGTCGGTCAGCTGCGGGGCGCCGTCGTACACCACTTCCAGACGGTAATCGGGGACATGCCCTGGGCGCTCGGGCTCCAGCGTTCCGACCCAGATGCCGTTGTGTTCGTGGCTCAGCTCAACCCGGCCGCTGCCTGTGACAACCACAACGCTCTCGGCGAGCCGGCGAAGGGTGCGGACCGTCACATGGCCGTGATGGTCAAGATGCGCTCCAAGCACAGCATGCGGCTGGTAGTAACGGCCCTCCGAGACGGCCTGCAGGATTTCGGTGTCGACAGGAATGGGGTCTCCGGGCGGCGTCCCGGCAGCGGCCTCACTGTGCGCAGCTTCTGCCGCGGGCACCTTGCCGGTTTCCTGCGGGCCTGCCGTTGATTCCTCCACGATCCCTTCCTGGTGGGCCTCTTTGTGGTCTGGCTTCTCCTCCACGCTCTGTTCCTCTGCGGCACGACCGCCCTTAAGCATCCGTCGAACTGCGGAAACAGGTACATCCACCCAATCTGGCCGGTTTCTCAATTCGTACACCACCTCATAGAGTGCCTTATCAAGCCATAGCGCGCGGAACAGGACGCTCGCGCGGTCAACCGCTGTTCCGGCTTCGTCTGAATACCCTTCGAGGAAGGCTTCAACCGCCTCCGAGGCCCATTCTTCCGCAACCGACGGCGTTACTGAGCCCTCATGCACGCCCACCCCCGCTGCGTACTCGAGGGAACGGACCAGCCCGACGACGTCGCGCACCGGCACATCGGGCACGCTCCGTTCAGCCGCAGGTCGCAGTGGTTCCCCTTCGAAATCGAGGACCAGCCAGGCGCCCTCGCGTGTTGCAAGGATCTGCCCCAGATGAAGGTCGGCATGAATGCGCTGGAGCTCCGGAAGCTTCTCCAGTCCGTGGACCTCGCGGGCGACCGACTGGATCTCCGCGTCGAAGGGTCCCACAGCGGAGCCCGCTTCCCGCCAGGCCCATTCGATGCGGCTGGCCAGTGATTCGCGGAACTCTGCCGCTTCGGCCTCGGTTGCCGGACGGCTCCCGAAGGCCTGCCCCAGCTGGGTGTGGACCCGCGCGACGACGCGGCCCAGTTCCCCGGATTCCGCGGTAAACGGCTTGCCCGCTTCGAGTGCCGTGAGCGCCTGCTTCCAGGCATCCTTGCTTCCGGTGAGGAATTCCCGCAGCACGCTGAGGTGACCGGTTATCCACTCACCACCCGCCCGCGCGTCCTGCCAGCTGCCCATTACCCACCCGAACGTCTGCGGGACGTCCATGCTTCCGGCATCTGTCAGTTTCGCGCTCACCTGAACGTCAGGGCTCTCACCGGCAGCGAGGACACGAAAAAACTTCAGGATCATGGGGGTCTTGCCCGAGGAGATCACAACCGAGGTGTTCGATTGCTCACCACCGAGCACGGAAATCCCGGCCGACGGCGGAACCCCGTTACTGGACGCGAAGTCGCCCAGCGCTGTCGCGGTGGTCCTTCCATCCGGTGTCCCGCCGCCGGTACGGATCAGCTCCAGCCACGCAGAGACGAAGACCGGGTCATGGGTGCCGTCATAGACGTAGCGGCGCCCAAGTTCGGCATGATCCGTCTCGCCCAGAAGGGCCGCGTCAGCGCCTTCGAGCGGCTCGGACCGGAAGGAAAGCGGAACATTGACGACGTCGAGTCTTCGCCCCGATTCGACTGCGACAAGGTGGACCTCGAGGCCCACCTCACCTGATGGGTCCTCCAGGCGGATCCCGCCGGCACGGCTCAGGGAAATCTCCCTGCCTTTCGACGGGAACCAGCGCTGGCTGGGCATCCAGGCTGCAAGCAGTTCGGGAAGGGGTGAAGTCGGTGCGTCCATTACTGTGCTGCCTCCGAAATAGGGATTACGGGGATGGCTTCGGTATGTGGAGATGCGACATTCGAGCTGGCCGAGCGCAGGCGCAACCAGTAGAAGTCGTGGCTGCCCAGGGTGAGCGTGAGGTCTCCCTCTTCGCCGAAGGCAGGGAATGGGGTGCCGCCGAAGAGGTCCCGCAATCCCCGACCGGAGTACTCCGGAAGGTGGAGACGCGCCGCGACCGGGTGCTGGGAGAGATTGAAGACGCACAGAATGACTTCCGGCTGCTCTCCTTCGGCGTTTCCGGCTTCGACCTCACGGATGAAGGCGAGGACCGGCTCAGCTTCGGTGGGCACGTTGCGGTAGGACCCCAGGCCGAACGCGGGGTGCGACCGCCGAACCGCGAGCATCTGGCGCATCCAGTGAAGCAGTGAACTGGAGCTTGCCAGCTGCGCTTCAACGTTGACGTGGTTGTAGTGGTAGACGAGGGACTGCACCACCGGGAGGTAGAGCTTTCCCGGGTCCGCCGTGGAGAAGCCGGCATTCCGGTCCGGGTTCCACTGCATCGGCGTGCGGGAAGCGTCGCGGTCCTCGAGCCAGATGTTGTCGCCCATACCGATCTCATCGCCGTAGTACAGGAAGGGACTTCCCGGCAGGGACAGAAGCAGGGCATGGATGAGTTCCACTTCGGCGCGGGAATTGTCCAGCAACGGAGAGAGCCGGCGCCGGATACCGATGTTGGCCCGCATCCGGGAATCAGGGGCGTACCAGCCGAGCATCGCCTCGCGTTCCTCGTTGGTCACCATCTCGAGGGTGAGTTCATCATGGTTGCGGAGGAAGGTTCCCCACTGCGCCCCTGACGGGATATCCGGAGTCTCCGCCATCGTTTCGATGATCGGGGCAGCCTTCTGGTCACGAAGCGCGTAGAACAGCCGCGGCATGATCGGGAAGTGGAAGCACATGTGGCATTCCGCGCCGTCGTCGTCGCCGAAATACTCAACCACCTCTTCCGGCATCTGGTTTGCTTCGGCGATGATGACGCGGCCGGGATAGTTTTCGTCGACCATGGCCCGCAGGTCCTTGAGGAACTTGTGGGTGGCGGGAAGGTTTTCGCAGTTTGTGCCCTCTTCCTCGAAGAGGTACGGAATTGCGTCCGCCCGGAAGCCGTCGATTCCCTGGTCGAGCCAGAAGCGTACGACGTCAAAGAGTGCCTCGATCACCTTCGGGTTTTCGAAGTTGAGGTCCGGCTGATGGCTGAAGAACCGGTGCCAGAAGAACTGCCTTCGCACAGGGTCGAAGGTCCAATTGGACTCTTCGGTGTCCACGAAGATGATTCGCGCGTCCTGGTACTTCTCGTCCGTGTCACTCCAGACATAGAAGTCACCGTACGGCCCGTCCGGATCCGTCCGTGATTCCTCGAACCACTGGTGTTTGTCAGAGGTGTGGTTCAGCGGAAGGTCGATGATGACGCGCACGCCGCGCGCATGCGCCTCAGCCACCAGGCGCTTGAAATCACTCAGGCTCCCGAACTCGTCGAGGACATCGTAGTAATCCGCGATGTCGTAACCGCCGTCGCGCAGCGGGGACTTGAAGAACGGCGGAAGCCACAGGCAGTCGACCCCAAGCCATTGCAGGTAGTCGAGCTTGTCGATAAGACCCGTGAAGTCTCCGGAGCCGTCGCCGTTGGCGTCCGCGAAACCACGCACCAACACTTCATAGAACACCGCCTTGCGATACCAGTGGGGGTCATGCGCAAGACCTGGGGCATGTAGCTGAAACGGGTTCGCCACTAACTCGTCCTCCTGACGGAAAGGATATGTGCTGGTTCAACATGGGCGTCCAGCCTGACATAGTTATGGGCTCCCCATTGCCAACTCTGACCGGTGATCAGGTCATCGACCCAGAAAGTGCCGTCCTCGTTCCAGTCCTCCCCCGAGAGGCCAAGCGCCTCAAGATTGAGGGATACGGTGCACTCCCGCGCACTGTGCGGATCAACATTGACCACGACGATCAGCGTGTCCTTCCCCTGCCCGTCCTCCCCGAGACCGGCCTTGTGCTTGGAGAAGGCCACAGTGGCGGAGTCGGTGGTGCTGTGAACCGTAAGGTTCTCGAGGTCACCGAGCGCCGGATGCGAGCGGCGGATCTCGTTCAGCCGAGTCAGGAAGGGGGCGAGGCTCCGGCCCTGCGCTTCGGCGGCTTCGTAATCACGTGGGCGGTACTGGAATTTCTCGTTGTCGATGTACTCTTCCGCCCCCGGGCGTGCGACGTGCTCGTACAGTTCGTAACCGGAATAAACTCCCCACAAAGGGCTCGCCATGGCAGCGAGGACAGCCCTGACCTTGAAGGCTGCCGGGCCGCCGTACTGGAGGTACTCCGTCAGGATGTCAGGGGTATTGACGAAGAAGTTGGGCCGGAAGAACGCGGGAGTGTCCCTGCTGACCTCCGTGAAGTACTGCTCCAACTCCTCTTTGGTATTCCGCCAGGTGAAGTACGTGTAGGACTGCTGGAAGCCGGCGCGCCCCAGGGCGTGCATCATGGCGGGGCGCGTGAATGCCTCGGCGAGGAAGACAACGTCGGGGTGCTTCGCGTTCACCTTCGCAATGAGCCACTCCCAGAACTGCACGGGCTTGGTGTGCGGATTATCCACCCGGAAAATACGCACCCCGTGGCTGACCCACAGAAGCACGATGCGCAGGACCTCGTTGTAGATGCCGTCCGGGTCATTGTCGAAGTTGATCGGATAGATGTCCTGGTACTTCTTCGGGGGATTCTCGGCGTAGGCGATCGAACCGTCCACGCGGGTGGTGAACCACTCGGGATGCTCCGTGACCCAGGGGTGGTCCGGGGACGCCTGCAGCGCGAGGTCCAGGGCGATCTCGAGATTCAGTTCGGCGGCTCGCTGCACGAAGGCGTCGAAGTCCTCGAACGTCCCGAGATCCGGATGAATCGCGTCATGGCCGCCTTCGGGAGCACCGATCGCCCAAGGCGATCCGGGGTCACCGGGCCCTGCGTTCAGGGTGTTGTTGGGGCCCTTACGGTGTGAAGTTCCGATCGGATGGATCGGCGGGAGGTAGACGACGTCGAAACCCATCTGCGCGACCGCGGGCAGGCGCTTGGCGGCAGTTGTGAAGTTACCGGAGGTCCACTGGGCGGTAGAGGGGTCGTAGGAAGCGCCCTCAGACCGCGGGAAGAATTCATACCAGGCGCCCCGGCCGGCTGCTTCGCGCTCCACCAGGATGGGGTACGCCCGGGAGGGTGTCACCAGGTCCCGGAGCGGCTCGCGCTCGACCGCAGCGCGGATGTCGGCTG
>NZ_KI914607.1:0-12425 GCF_000520475.1 Arthrobacter sp. 35/47 | reverse complement strand
CGCAGCGCGGATGTCGGCTGAGTGGCCGGCGGCAAGCCGCTCATCAACCGGCAGCTCCCGGTTCCGCAGCCGCTCTGCACTGGCGAGGAAGAGTTCACGCTCAGCCTGTGGCCTGGCAGCTGCATGGGAGGAGAAGAGGACGGCGCCTTCCTCCAGCATGAGCTCGACGTCGACGCCGGCCGCGATCTTCACGCTGGCGTTGTGGTGCCAGGTTTCGTAGAGGTCGCTCCAGCCTTCGATCAGGAAGGAGTGAAGCCCTTCCTTGGCGGGCCGCAGTCTGCCCTCGTACCGGTCGGTACCGAGGCCCAGGGGCGTCAACCGCGCCCGCTGCACTTCGGTTCCATCCGGATCGAGCAGCACCGCCGACACACCGAGTTGGTCGTGTCCCTCACGGAATACCGTCGCTCCAACCACGATGTCTGATCCCGGAATGGCCTTTGAGGGAAACAATCCAGCCTCAACCACCGGGGAGACCTTGGTGATGGGAATTCTTCCGAACCGCAAATCTTCGCCCATTGATGCGCCTGTCCTTGTTTGTGTCGCCTCGCTCGAAGTGGTCACAGACTAGACGTTATCCATTATCGGGCCAGATTGCTAAGGGGACTTCCTAAGGGAGTCGAGTGTTGCGCGTCACAATGCAAGCGTTTACGCACATGCGGCCCCAGGACGTACTCCGGCTCTGAAATGTACGCTAACCTACCCAACGTGAAGGCAATCCGAAGGTTTACTGTCCGTACCGTTCTTCCGTCGAGCATTGCCCCGCTGGGTAAGCTGGCCGGCAACCTGCGCTGGTCCTGGCACCTGCCGACCGCGCGCCTGTTCCATGACATCAATCCGGAGGCCTGGGAGGCCAGCGGCCATGACCCTGTGCAGTTCCTCGGCTCGGTCACCCGCGAGCAGCTCCAGCGGATCGCAGCGAACCAGGAACTCGTTGCGCGGATCAGGGATCTGGGAGAGGACCTCGATCGCTATCTCTCCGAACCGCGCTGGTACCAGTCGCTCGGGGACGACGCGCCCCGGTCCATCGCCTACTTCTCCCCCGAGTACGGCATCAGCGCTGTGCTGCCCCAGTATTCCGGCGGCCTGGGGATCCTCGCCGGTGACCACCTCAAGGCGGCATCCGACCTGGGCGTCCCGCTGGTCGGGGTCGGCCTCCTCTACCAGGCGGGCTATTTCAAACAGTCCCTTTCACGGGATGCCTGGCAGCAGGAAACCTATCCGGTCCTCGATCCTGACAACCTGCCGCTGACGCTGCTGCGCGAGGCCGATGGATCAGCCGCGACGGTGGTGCTGCCGCTTCCGAACGGCCGCGAACTGCTCGCGCACATCTGGCGGGCCGACGTCGGCCGCGTGCCCCTCCTGCTGCTGGATTCCAACGTGCCGGGTAATGACGAAGCGGCCCGCAACGTGACCGACCGCCTCTACGGCGGCGGCGGTGACCAGCGCCTGCAGCAGGAACTGCTGCTCGGCATGGGCGGTGTAAAGGCGCTGCGGATCTTCCAGCGGCTGACAGGTTCACCCGCGCCGGAGGTCTTCCACACCAACGAGGGCCACGCTGGGTTCCTTGGAATCGAACGCATCCGTGAGCTGATGGACTCCTCGAACGAGCAGCCGATGTCCTGGGAGGAAGCCCTGACAGCCGGACGCGCGTCGACCGTGTTCACCACCCATACACCGGTCCCTGCGGGCATCGACCGTTTCGAGCGCGCCCAGATCCAGCACTTCTTCGACGCGGGTCTGGCGCCGTCAGTGCCCACCGAACGTGTCCTGGAACTCGGTGCCGAAAACTACGAGGGCGGCGACAGCTCAAAGTTCAATATGGCCGTCATGGGTCTGCGCCTTGCACAGCGCGCCAACGGGGTGGCGAAGCTGCACGGCGAAGTGTCCCGCGAGATGTTCTCCGGGCTCTGGCCGGGATTCGACTCAAGGGAAGTTCCCATCAGCTCCGTGACCAACGGCGTGCACGTGCCCACCTGGGTGGATCCCCTCATCGCGGACTTCGCGCGGGAGAGCTTCGGCACGGAGTCGGTCCTCGACCCGCAGTGGTCCCGGGTGTACGACGTCGAGGACGCAGACATCTGGCGGCTGCGCCGGATCATGCGCTCAAACCTCATTGACGACGTCCGTTCCCGGTTGCGGTCTTCCTGGAAGAAACGCGGCGCCGCCGACGCCGAGCTCGCCTGGACGGATAATGTCCTCGATCCGGACGTGCTGACCATCGGGTTTGCGCGCCGGGTTCCCACCTACAAGCGGCTCACCCTGATGCTGCGGGACCCTGACCGCCTCAAGGCGCTTCTGCTCCACCCGACCAACCCCATCCAGCTGGTCATCGCAGGAAAGTCACACCCTGCCGACGAGCAGGGCAAGCGGATGATCCAGGATCTGGTCCGGTTCACTGACGACCCCGAGGTCCGGCACCGGATCGTCTTCCTGCCGAACTACGACATTGCGATGGCCCGCACCCTCTTCCCCGGCTGCGACGTGTGGCTCAACAACCCGCTCCGCCCACTCGAGGCGTGCGGCACGTCGGGCATGAAATCGGCCATCAACGGCGGACTCAACCTGTCGGTGTTGGACGGCTGGTGGGACGAGATGTACGACGGCGACAACGGATGGGCGATCCCCACCGCAAATAACGGCGCCTCGACTGAGGAACGTGACGATATCGAGGCGGCGGCTCTGTACGACCTCATCGAGGAGCAGGTTGCACCCCGCTTCTACAGCACCGTCCGGCCTGCTGACGCGGGAGCCGCGGGGCCGTCCGCTTCATCGAAGGACGGTGTCCCCCACCAGTGGGTGGCGATGATCAAGCACACCATGGCAAACCTTGGACCCGCCGTCTCCGCCGAGCGGATGCTGCAGGATTACGTCGGCCAGCTGTATCAGCCCGCCTGCCGTTCCGGGCGCCTCGCGGTGGGCGACGGCTACAGGTTTGCACGGCAGGCCGCGTCCTGGCGTTCGAGGATCAAGGACGGCTGGTCGGCGGTCCAGGTTGAGCATGTCGACTCGCTGGGGGTCTCCGAGGATCCGCAGATCGGCGATTCCCTCACCGTCAACGCCTACGTGTCACTGGGCAGCCTGAACCCGGAGGATGTTGTTGTGGAAGTGGTCTACGGCCGCGCTTCGGACAGCGACGACCTCAGCGAGGTGGCGGTCGCAGAACTGAAGGTGTCCGAGGACCTCGGCAGGGGCCGGTTCCTGTTCGAAGGCGGCATTGTCATTGACCACTCCGGGTCCTTCGGCTACACCGTCCGGGTTCTCCCGCAGCATGAGAGCCTTGCGTCCAAGGCGGAGCTGGGGCTCGTAGTGAATGCCTAGGCGCGGTAGACCGTAATCGAGTTCGACGCCGCGGTGTCCGTTTCTCCTCCTTGGAGGCGGGCGCCGCGGCGTTTTGCGTTCGCTGCCGCCGTGCTGAACCGTAGCTCGAACATCTGGCTCCCGCTCTCGGGCACTCCGAACTTCTCCAGCGCCGACACCGTGGGAAGCACCAGGTGCCGGTCCTCGAGGTGCCCGTTAATCACGATCAGGCCGTCCAGGGTGCCGTCCGGCGATCCAAGCAGCAGCTGGACGGTCCGGCACCCGGGATCCGACCACTGTGCCGGGGACATCGGTTCGCCGTCCTCGTTGAACCACAGCAGATAGGATGTGTCCTCCCGTGCCGGATACCCGGCGGGTTGCTCGCTGAGGAATTCGCGTCGGATCCGCAGCAGCTCCCGCGTCGCCGTGAGCATGGTCCGGGCATCCTCGTCATGGTTCCAGTGCACCCAGGCCAACTCGTTGTCCTGGCAATAGGCGTTGTTATTGCCGTGCTGGCTCCGGCCGAATTCATCGCCGGCGGTAATCATCGGCACGCCGAGGGCGAGCAGCTGGGTGGCCATCAGGTTGCGGGCCGTGAGGGCACGGGCAGCCAGGATCCGTTCCTGCTCAGTAGGGCCCTCAACACCGTGGTTGTAGCTCCGGTTGTGGTTGTGGCCATCGCGGTTCGCTTCACCGTTGGCCTCGTTGTGCTTGCGGTTGTAGGCCGTCAGGTCCGCGAGGGTGAAACCGTCATGCGCGGTCACGAAGTTGATGGACGACACCGCGGTGCGGCCGGAACGGCCGAAGACGTCGGCGGACCCGGCAAGGCAGCTGGCCAGCCGGGCCACAGTGCCGGCGCCGCCGCCCTCGGCCAGAGCCGCCTGGTCGGACAGCCAGAAGTCACGGACCGTGTCCCGGAAACGGTCATTCCAGTCGGCCCAGCCCTGCGGGAAGTTGCCGGTCTGCCAACCGTTGTAGCCCACGTCCCATGGTTCGGCGATCAGCTTGACGCCGCCGAGGACGGTATCTGCGGCAATGGCAATCAGCAGCGGGTGGCGCGGTGTGAACTGATGATTTTCATCGCGGCACAGCGCTACGGCGAGGTCGAACCGGAATCCGTCGATCCCGAACTCATCCACCCAGTAGCGCAGCGAATCCAGCGCGAACTGGATGACGCGCGGCTCAGCGAAGTTGACCGTGTTACCGCAGCCGGTGGTATCGATGTACCGGCCGTCGTCGGAATGGCGGTAGTACTTCATCTCGCTCAGACCGCGCCAGCAGAGCGCGGGCCCGCCCTGCGGACCTTCTGCCGTGTGGTTGTAGACCACATCGAGGATCACCTCGATTCCCGCCTCATGAAGGAGACGGACCATGCCCTTCAGCTCGTCCTGCACGGCCTTGGGGCCGGCCTGTCTCGCGCCTTCGGTGGCGTACTCGGGATGCGGCGCGAAGAAGCCGAGCGTGTTGTAACCCCAGTAGTTGTTGAGCCCCAGTGGAGCCAGGTGCGGCTCGTCGATGTGGAAGTGGATCGGCAGGAGCTCGACGGCGGTGATCCCCAACTCCCTGAGGTACCCGATCATCGCCGGGTGAGCCAGGCCTGCGTAGGTGCCGCGAAGTTCCTCGGGCACGTCCGGGTGCAGCTGGGTAAGCCCCTTGAGGTGCGCCTCATAGATGACTGTGTCACGCCAGCGGGTGGCAGGGCGGCGGGATGAGCCCCAGTCGAACGCCTTGTCCACCACCACCGAGAAATATGCGGGCTGATCCCCTGCCGGCACCGTGTCGATGGCGCGGCCGTACGGATCCAGAAGCAGTTGGGACTCGCCGGGCTCTCCCGGCAACGGCGCTCCGGCAGGCCAGAACGCGTACCGCGCCGACTCTCCGAACCCCTCCACCACACCGTGGTGGACACCGTCCGTGAGCTCCGGCAGCGGGGCTTCGGTCCACTCTCCGTGTGCGCCCTGGTAGTGGATGGTCACCGCCTCCAGATCCGGGGCGTACACGGCGACGTTGAAGATGTCCGGCTGGTCACCGGCGCACCGGCTGACCCCCAGCGGGAACGCCTGGGAAAGTTGGGGGATCTCGGTGATCAGGCTCATGACGGTAATTCGGTCCCTAGCGCTTTTTGGTTGCCCGCTGGCGCGAGATTTCATACAGGCTGATCCCCACAGCCATGGACGCGTTCAGTGATTCCATCGCGGAGTCGATCGGGATGGAGACGATCTGGTCGCAGTTCTCCCGGACGAGCCGCGAGAGTCCCTTGCCTTCGGAGCCGACGACGATGCAGACCGGCTCGGTGCCGAGGGTGAGGTCGGGCAGGGAGACGTCGCCGTCGCCGTCGAGGCCCAGGACAAAGATGCCCATCTCCTTGAAGGACTTCAGCGTGGAATTGAGGTTGCCCACGCGCGCCACAGGCACACGCACTGCGGCACCTGCGCTGGTCTTCCACGCGGAGGCAGTAACGCCGACCGACCGCCGCTCGGGGACGATCACCCCATGACCGCTGAAGGCTGAGACTGAACGGATGATAGCGCCGAGGTTGCGGGGATCGGTGATACCGTCCAGCGCGACGAGCAGGGGCGCCTGCGTGATGTGGCCCTTTTTCCATTTGGCGATGGCCTCACCGGCAAGATCGAGCCCGTCCGCGTATTCGTAGGGTGGGATCTGGAGCATCATGCCCTGATGCACGGAGCCGTCCGCGAGCCGGTCGAGTTCCGGCTTGCCGGTTTCCATCAGGGGGATTCCGCGCTCGGTGGCGAGCTTGAGGGATTCACGCACGCGGTCATCCACGTCGATCCGGATCGCCACGTGGAGCGCCTTCGCCGGAATACCGGCCCGAAGCGCCTCCACGACGGCGTTGCGCCCGGTGACGTACTCTTCACCCGGTTTGGCCCTGGAGCGGCCGGGCGCTGCCTTGCCTCCGAGCCGCTTCGCCGCGGAGCGCTCCGCCAGCTGCTTGCTCTTGTGCGCCTTGTGGTAGGGACGGTCTTCGGCCTTGGGTGTTGGTCCTTTGCCCTCGAGCGACTTCCGTCCGTGCCCCCCAGTACCGATGGTGGGACCCTTCTTGGTCTTGCGGATAGCGCCAGGACGTCCGTGGGGGTTGGCCATGGGGAAACACCTTCAGATAGAGGACTTGCGTCAGTCCAGTTTACGCGGGCGGACGCCCCGCCCCCTCCGCTGCCGCGTTCCGGAACTTTCAGCCGCGGGAGAGGCTCCAGCGCGCGCCGTCCGCCGAATCCTCAACGACGACGCCGGCCTCCGCCAGCGCGTCCCGGATGGCGTCCGCACGGGCCCAGTCCCGGCCTGCCCGGGCTGCCGCGCGCTCGGCGAGCTGGGAACGGACCAGCGCGTCCAGGGCTGTGAGTTCCGGGCCTTTCTCCGCCCCTCCGGCCGGGCGGGCGTCGTCGAGCCCTAGTGCCGCCGTCATGGCCGATACCGCGGCAGCAGCACGGGCCGCGCCGGCGCTGTCGTTGACTGCCAGTGCCGAGTTTCCTGCCCGCACCGTCTCGTGGAGTACGGCGAGGGCCCGGGGCACGTTGAGGTCATCATCCATGGCGGCACCGAACTCTTCCGGCAGATCCGCCCAGTCCGGGGCGCCGCCAGCGTGACCGGACTTGGCGAGGAACCCGTCAATGCGCTCGACGGCGGCAGCGGCTTCCTGGAGCGAGGTGGGCCGGTAGTCCAGCACTGAGCGGTAGTGGGCCTGCCCGAGGTAGTAGCGGACCACCCTGGGTGTGGTGAGCTGGAGCATCTCGGCGGGACTGACCGTGTTGCCGACCGACTTGGACATCTTCTCGCCCTCATAGGTCACCATCCCGTTGTGCATCCAGAACCGGGCGAACCGGTGGCCTGCGGCCTGGGACTGCGCCATCTCATTCTCGTGATGGGGGAACCGCAGGTCGAGACCGCCGCCGTGGATGTCGAACTCGGTGCCAAGGTACCTGGTGACCATTGCCGAGCATTCCAGGTGCCAGCCCGGGCGCCCGTTGCCCCAGGGACTGGGCCAGGCCGCCGTTTCCGGCTCGCCCTCCTTCCATCCCTTCCAGAGGGCGAAGTCGCGGGGATCCCTCTTGCCCCGGGGATCGGCGTCCGGCGCTGCCTGCATGTCATCCACGTTCTGGCGGGTCAGACTCCCGTAGGCGGGCCAGGAACGGACATCGAAATACACATCTCCCGATCCGTCCGACGCAGGGTAGGCGTGCCCACGGTCGATGAGCTGCTGGATGAGCTGGTGCATCTCGGGGATGTGCCCTGTTGCCCTCGGCTCATAGGTGGGCCGCTGCACGCCGAGGGTGTCGTAGGCCTTGAGGAATTCCTGCTCATAGCGGTACGCCAGCGCCCACCACTCCTCATTGGGCACGGCGTCGGGATCCTCAAGGGGTTCCTCGAAGGATGCCCGGGATTTGGCAAGGATCTTGTCATCAATATCGGTGACGTTGCGGACCACCGTGACCAGGTAGCCGCGTACCCGCAACCAGCGGGTGAGCTGGTCGAACGCTATGGCCGAGCGCACGTGGCCCACGTGCGGCATCCCCTGCACTGTGGCACCGCAGTAGTACACCCGCGCGGCCCCCGGTGTCAGGGACGTGAACTCGCGGATTTCTGCTGTTGCGGTGTCATAGAATCTCAGGCTCACCGACCCAGACTACCGAATCCGGTCCCGGTGCCCTCACCGGAAAATCCGGTCAACACTCGACGACGACGGCGGTGGCAACCGCCGCTATTCCCTCGCCCCGGCCGGTGAAGCCCAACCCGTCACTCGTGGTTGCGGAGACGGTGACCGGCGCCCCGACCGCAGCAGAGAGGGCGGCCTCCGCTTCGGCGCGCCGCGGAGTGAAACGCGGGCGGTTCCCGACAAGCTGCACTGCAACGTTGCCGATCTCGAAGCCCGCCGCCCGCACAATGCGCGCTGCCTCGGTCAACAGGGTGATCCCGGAAGCACCGGCGTACTCGGGGCGGTCGGTACCGAAGTTGCTGCCGAGGTCCCCCGTCCCGGAGGCGGAGAACAGGGCATCGGCTGCGGCGTGAGCCACGGCGTCGCCGTCGGAATGTCCGGCAAGGCCGCGCTCTCCGGGCCATTCCAGCCCTGCCAGCCACAGCGTCCGGGATTGGCCGGAGGGAGCAAATGCATGGACGTCGATTCCGATGCCGGTGCGCGGCAACTTCGCTGTCATTGATCCTCCTGCGCCTGCGCCCGGGCCTGTAGAACAATCGCTTCCGCGAGCATCAGGTCAAGCGGTGTTGTGACTTTGAATGCCAGGGGATCGCCCGGCGCGAGCGTGACCGGGGTGCCGAGGGACTCTACGAGCATCGCGTCGTCGGTCACGGAACCATGGTCCCGGACGGCCGCGTGTGCGGCATGCAGCGTTGCGGCATCGAAGCCCTGTGGTGTCTGGACCGCGCGCAGTGTGGCGCGATCGGGGGTTGCTGTCACCGTGTTTCCGTCCACCACCTTGATGGTGTCTGACACCGCGATTCCCGGCACGACCGCGGCCGCACCTCCGCGGACGGCGGCCACCACGGAATGGAACACATGCGGCGGAGTGAGCGCCCGGGCGGCATCGTGAACGAGCACAATGTCGACGTCCGCGGGCAGCGCAGCCAGTCCGGCCCGAACGGATTCAGGCCGGCTGGAACCGCCGTCAACAGCGGCGATGGTCACGCCGGACGGATAGGCGTCGATGATGGCCCTCAACTCTGTATCACCCGGTGGAACCACCACACGGATGTGGCCGGCAACCGCCGAGGCGCGGACACCGTCGAGTGAGAGCTCAAGCAGAGTGCGGCCCGCACACCGGACGAGGGCCTTGGGCATGCCGCGGCCGAGGCGCACGCCGGAGCCCGCGGCGACAATGATGACGCCAACGCGGCGTGGATCTTCTGACACAGCTTCACCCTACGCGAACCCCGCAGGCTCACTTGTGAGCCTGCGGGGAGCGGAGAAAAGAAAAGGACCGCGTCTCCGCGGTCCTTTTTCTTCTAGGAAGCCAGTACTTCGTCGAGTACGGTGGCGGCCTTCTCTTCATCCGTCTTCTCGGCCAGGGCAAGCTCCGAGATCAGGATCTGGCGAGCCTTTGCCAGCATCCGCTTTTCACCGGCGGACAGACCTCGATCGTGGTCCCGGCGCCAAAGGTCCCGGACAACTTCCGCGACCTTGATGACGTCTCCCGATGCGAGCTTCTCCAGGTTTGCCTTGTACCGGCGTGACCAGTTGGTAGGCTCCTCGGTGAATTCGGCCCGGAGTACGTCGAAAACGTGCTCAAGGCCTTCCTTGCCCACAACGTCACGTACCCCGACGAGGTCAACGTTCTCTGCTGGAACTTCAATGGTCAGATCACCCTGTGCCACCTTGAGCTTGAGATACATCTTCTCTTCGCCCTTGACAGTGCGCATCTTGATCTCTTCAATCTTTGCTGCGCCGTGGTGAGGGTAAACAACTGTTTCGCCGACCTCAAAAACCATGTGGATAATCCCCTTTCCCGCAGATCAGTTTATCACGAAAACGACACGCCCATTACGCGTTATCGCAGGTCAGCGGGGCAGACAGCGATCAATTAGCTATCATTCCGCTCTTGACGCAGGGCAGATTTGATGCATGCGGCGACGTCCGGATCGGTTGCAGGGGTTCATTGAAGTCCAATAATCGTCCGGGTTGCCGATAGGCTGTGACATAGCGTTTGTCCACCGGTCGCCGAACCATACCCTCAGGAGTTAGTGCCGTGAAGAGTGCCCCGAAGAAACGAGTACAGCTGGCAGTAGCTGCCGGAAGCGCTGTGCTGGCTCTCCTTGGAGCCACCGGCTGTTCCGCTACCAGCCTCCAGGCAACCACCCTGCAGTACTCCGCCTCGGATGGAATCGTGGAGCAGGTTGGACCGGTGCTCCTGCGCAACATCCTCATCATTACCTCTGATGAGGGCGAGCCGGGCACACTGCTGGGCACCATGTTCAACGAGTCCGACTCGCCCGTTCAGGTCACCATCGACGGCGAGAACGAAAGTTCGCAGATCACCATCGAGGCCAACGGCAAGTACGTGTTCGAGGACGAGGTTGACGACGACGGCACGCTGCAGGGCATCAGCGAAATCCCCGGTGCCCTGGTGGACCTCGACTTCACGGTGAACTCTGAAAGCGAGACGTTCCGTGTACCCGTGCTGGACGGGACCCTCGAGGAATACCGCGAGTACGTGCCCGGCGGATTCACCCCGGAGCCTTCACCGTCCGAGGAAGCCGGCGAGGAAGCCGGCGAGGAAGACCACTAGATACGTCTACGGAAGGCGCCGGCCCCGGTGGGGTTCGGCGCCTTCCCTGGTTTAAGGCTCGTATTTGTATCCCAGCCCGCGCACCGTGACGAGGTGACGCGGCGCGGAGGGGTCCGGCTCGATCTTCCCGCGAAGGCGCTTGACGTGAACGTCCAGCGTCTTGGTGTCCCCCACATAGTCCGAGCCCCACACCCGGTCAATCAGCTGGCCCCGGGTGAGTACCCTCCCGGAATTGCGGAGCAGCATCTCCAGCAGCTCGAACTCCTTCAGGGGCAGCGAGACCTGCTCCCCATTGACGCTCACCACGTGCCGTTCCACATCCATGCGGACCGGACCGGCCGCGACGGTGTTGGAGATGAGCTCTTCCGGTTCGCCCTGCCTGCGCAGCACTGCGCGGACGCGTGCCACCAGCTCACGTGACGAATAGGGCTTGGTGACGTAGTCATCGGCCCCCAGCTCGAGGCCCACCACCTTGTCGATCTCTGAATCCTTGGCCGTCAGCATGATCACCGGGACGGAGGAGCGCTGCCTGAGCTGGCGGCACACCTCTGTACCCGACAGCCCCGGAAGCTGCAGGTCGAGGAGCACAAGGTCAGCTCCTGCCCGGTCAAACTCGGTCAGTGCATCAGGACCGTTATCCACCACAACGGCGTCAAAGCCCTCCTTGCCCAGGAGATAGGACAGGGGGTCGCTGAAGGACTCTTCATCTTCAACGATCAGGATGCGGCTCACGCTTTTACTCCTTGGTTCCGGGCGCTGCCGCCCTTGTCGCCCAGCGGGCTCTCGTGCTGTGTGGTCTCTGTCCGCGAGCTTCCGGTGGCGCCGGAAGCGGCGGCCGGGCCGGCGTCGTCGTCTGCTGTTTCCATCTCCGGCAGACGGACGGTGAAGGTGCTTCCCTGGCCCTGCTGCGACCAGACGGTCACCTCGCCGCCGTGGTTGGACACCACATGCTTGACGATGCTCAGGCCCAGGCCCGTGCCGCCGGTCTGCCGGGAGCGCGCCGCATCGATGCGGTAGAAGCGCTCGAAGATGCGTTCCTGCTCCTCGGGCGTGATGCCGAGCCCCTGGTCCGTGACGGAGATCTGCGCCAGTCCGTCACGGGAGCGCAGGCCGACACCCACCCGGGTTCCCTCCGGTGAATAGCGGATGGCGTTGTCGATGAGGTTGCGGAAAGCAGTCATGAGCAGGTCAGGGTCGCCGTAGACCGGTGAGTCGATCTTCCCGCCGACCACAATGTCGATCTGCTTGCTCTCCGCGGGAAGCTTGTTGCGGTCCACAGCCTCGGCGATCACCGCGTTCACATCGACGGGCTTACCCCGACGGACGACGTCGGTACCCTGCAGGCGGGACAGCTCGATGATGTCCTGGACCAGCGCTGAGAGCCTGCCCGACTCCTTGTGCATCCGCTGGGCGAAACGGCGCACTGCGACCTCGTCTGAGGCCGCGTCATCAAGGGCCTCCGCGAGGAGCGAGATGGCACCGACGGGGGTCTTGAGTTCGTGGGAAACATTCGCCACGAAGTCGTTGCGGATTTCCTCGGTGCGGGTGATCTCGGTGCGGTCATCGGCCAGGATCAGGATGTACTCCTCGCCGAGCGCGGCGACGCGGGCCTGCACAACGATGGTGCCCTGTCCGAGCGGACCGCGGGGAAGTTCCAGCTGCCGCTCTTCGATGACCCCGTCCCTCCGGACCCGGGCCGTGAGCTCAAGGAGTTCACGGTGGACAACGGTATGGCCGCGCACGAGGCCGAAAGCGTAGGCGGCCGGGCTTGCCCGGACCACACCGTCAATACCGTCGACAATGACGTAGGCGCGCCCGATGACGGAGAGCACATCGGCGGCTCCTTTCGGGAGCACCGGCTCGTCAGAATCG
>NZ_KI914606.1:15797-24527 GCF_000520475.1 Arthrobacter sp. 35/47 | reverse complement strand
TGGGTTTATGCCCCGCGAACCCACCAGAGCTGCGCGATAGTTCAGGGACGGCGGAGCCAGTCGGCGGCCGCCACCCCACCGTCACCTGTCGCCGATTCCCCGTTCAATACGCAGGTCAATGAGCGGCTCGGAGGGGAAGACCTGCTCGGTGAAGGTGACAAGTCCCCCCGCTGCGTAGACCTCCACAATGGTGGAGTCGGCCACGATGAGCAGGTCAACCTCGTCACCCGTACCGGCCGGCAGCGGCGCCCAGTCGACTGAGGGGAAGTCGGCAGAAAAGCTGACGTCACCGCACCGGGTCCTGTCACAGGTGATGCTGCGGGCGCTCCCGTCAACGGTGATGACCAGTTCCTCCCCGTTTCCTGCCCCGGAGCTCAGGATCAGGGCCGTCCGCTCACCGTCCGCGCAGGGAACGGTCACCTCAAACACTTTGACGCCGGCAGTTTCCCCGGGCAGGACCGGACGCTGCGTCAGGCGAAGCCTCCCGTCAGCACACCGGTCGAGCTCCACTGCGCGTACCAGCGACATGGCGGACCGCCACGGGCTCGTAGGGGTGAGGTCCGCATACTGCCAGTTGCTCGCCCACCCGATCATGAGCCGGCGCCCATCGGGGGCATCGTTGAAGGAGACCGCTGCGTAGTAGTCCCGCCCATAATCG
The DNA here is from genome assembly GCF_000520475.1 of Arthrobacter sp. 35/47. NCBI lineage: Bacteria > Bacillati > Actinomycetota > Actinomycetes > Micrococcales > Micrococcaceae > Arthrobacter > Arthrobacter sp. 35/47. The sequence continues at coordinate 23,869 of NZ_KI914606.1, read as the reverse complement.
AGCCAGTCGAAATCCTCGAGCCGGTCTGAGGCCACGATACTTTCGGCGGTGAAGGTGTTTCCATCGAAATCGCCGACGAAGTACTGGGTTCCCGAGCCACCGGCGATGGCTCCCGGATTGAGGCTCACAATGAGCACCCACCGGGTTTCATCGGTACCCCGGATGCGGAGCGGGAACAGGTCCGGACATTCCCATACTCCGCCGACCGCGTGGGCGGGACCGAAGGAGGACCGACGGGTCCAGTCCATCAGATCCGGTGAGGTGTAGATGGCAACGCGTCGCTCGACCGCTTCCACGACCACCATGACCCAATATCCGTCGTCGCCTCCGTACCAGAACACCTTGGGGTCCCGGAACTCGCTCGATCCGATATCCAGCACGGGGTTGCCGGCATAACGGGTCCACGTGGATCCGCCGTCCAGGCTGAAGGCCAGGGACTGCGACTGGGACGGAGGCCGGCTCCCTTCGCCGGCCCGGGCACTCGTGTAGATCGCGACAAGCGCGGTCTGCCCGGGGCCCGCGAAGCCGGCCGTATTGCGCACATCGGCAACCGCGCTGCCCGAGAACGCCATCTCCTCGCTGGTGTACGGGATGGCGATGGCCTGTTCGTCCCAGTTCACGAGGTCGGTTGAGACGGCGTGCCCCCAAGAGATGTTGCCCCACGTATCGCCGTGCGGGTTCGTCTGGAAGAACAGGTGATAAACGCCGTCGTGATAGAGCAGACCATTCGGATCATTGAGCCAGGACTCAGCGGCAGCGAAATGGGCAGCGGGACGCACAGCGGTAGGCGTCGGCCTGAGTGCCACGTTGGTGTCAGGTCGGGCGGTAGTCACAAAAACTCCTGGGCTCATCGAGGTAAGGCAAGCGGGTGATTGGGCGGGCATGGGCGGTCCGGTGCAGGATCACTCGCCTGCACCGGACCTGGTTGGGTTACTTTCCGCCTTGCTGGAAGCGGTCGTAGGCCTGCTGGTAGGTGGCGGTCACATCATCAACGCCCATGGTCTGAAGCTGTGACACGTAGCCGTCCCACTCCTGGGCTACGGTCCCGTTCGTGATCCAGGAGGCGAACTTTTCCTTGACTACCGAGTTGATGTCGGTGACGGCAAAGGAAACCTGTTCCAGTTCCTCGTTGGAGAGCAGGACGGGCGGGTAGGCCTCATTCGCCTTGAAGGGGGCGTGGAACTCGGTGACGAGATCCTGACGCTCCTTGGCCCGGGGCTCGGGTGCGACGACGGTTTCGAAATGTTCCGCGGTGGCGATCTTCGGACCGCCCGGTGCCACCTGCTGGCGGCGCTCGCCTTCCGATTCGCCGGCCTTCGCCGGAATCTGCACGAGGACGCCGTTCTCGTCCTCCTCCAGGGTTACACCGATCGGCCCCCAGCTTGCCTGGGCGGACATCACCGGATCGTAAAGCCGGTCAGCCCACCGCATGGTTGCTGCCGGGTACTCGTTGGCGCGGGTGATCGCCATTGCACCGCGGCTGATCTCCTGGTTATTGGCAACGCTGGCCAGTTTTTCCCCGTTGACGCCTTCGAGGATGCCGACCATTTCATAGTCGTCGACTCGATCCTCACCGACCATTTCCTTCAGCTCCCACCAGAAGAACGACCCGAGGGTAGGCGTGGTGGACTTGCCTTTGGACAGGTAGGCGACGTCGTCCTGGGAGAAGGACTCGGGATCAATCAGGCCATCCGCATACCAGCCGGCCAGAGCTTCCACACCGGCCTTGTAGCCGTCCGTATTGGCAGTGAATTCCACTTTCCCGTCCCGGACAATGCGGTGGTCATTGTTCTCGGGCTGCCCGCCCAGGGCGGCGATGAGGTCATGCGGGTTGGCGCAGAAGGAGTCGGTGCGGAAGGACAACGGGATTTCGTCGGCCTCCCCGTTGCCGTTGGGGTCCTGGGTGGCGAACGCTTCCAGCGCCTCGCGGTACTCGTCGATCGTTTTGGGCATGGGCAGGTCCAGGGCGTCCAGCCAGGCCTTATTGATGTAGAGGAAATTCGGGTACTGCAGGATTCCGAGCTCTTCGATGGAGGGCAGGGAATAGATGTGACCGTCAGAAGCGGTGATCGCCGCCCGGATGTCCGGCCGGTCCTCGAGGATCTTCGAGAACGTGGGGGCGTGTTCCGCGATGAGGTCTTCGAGTGGAAGGAGGGTTCCGTTGCTGCCGTTCTGGACAATCTCGGCATCCGTCAGGCCCGTGTTGTAAAGAACATCGGGAAGTTCCTCGCTGGCGAGCATGAGGTTCTTCTTCTCGGCGTACACCTGCTCGGGAAGGTTCTCCCAAGTGATGGCTACGTTGGTGTCCTTCTCCCACTGCTTGACGAGCTCCATCCCGGAATAATCGGGGGCGAGCGCCGATTTGGTGCCGCCGAAGGTCAGCGTCAGGGTCTCGTCGACGATCGGCAGCCCTTCCGCGTTGAATCCGTAGTCGGCTGATTTGTCCTCGACGCTTGCGGTGTCTCCTCCGCTGCATCCGGCGAGGAGTGCGCTGCTGGCCAGGGCGAGGGACGCTGTCAGGTAGAAACGGCGGTGTCTCATGATGATTTCCTTTTTTCTATTCGGTGTTCGGAAGTGGTCTAGCTCTTGACGGCGCCGAGGAGGGCGCCCTTGGTGAAGTGCTTTTGCATGAAGGGAAGGACGATCAGCAGCGGGATCGTGGAGAGGACGATCATGCCGTACTTGATCAGTTCGCCGAGCCGCTGCGCCGCGGCGTAGGAATCAAGCGCTCCGGCACCGCCGGCGGCCGTCACTTCAGACTGGATAAGGACGTTGCGCAGCACCAGCTGCAGCGGGTACTTGTTCTCGTCGTTGAGGAAGATCAACGCGTCGAAGAAAGCGTTCCAGTTCGCGACGAGGTGGATCATGATCATCAGGAAGATCAGGGGCTTTGACAGTGGCAGCACAACGCTGAAGAAGAAGCGGAAGTCGCTTGCTCCGTCCATCTGGGCGGCGTCGCGCAGTTCTCCGGGAACGTTGTTCTCAAAGAATGCCCTGGCGATGATCAGGTTCCAGACCCCTACCGCCCCGGGGAGTACGACTGCCCAAATGGAGTCGAGCATCCCCAAATCACGCACCACCAGATAGCGGGCAATGAGCCCTCCATCAATGAACATGGTGATGATGAAGAGCAGCATGAAGAAGGTTCGCCCGTACAGGTCCTTCCGGGAGAGCGCGTACGCAGCGCAGAGAATCGTCGCCACGCTGATGGCCGTTCCGACCGTCGTGTAGAGGATGGAATTGGCGAACCCCTGGAGGATGGTGGAGTCCGAGAAGATCCGCGTGTAACCCTCGATCGTGAATCCGGCCGGCCACAGCCAGACGTTGCCGTTGAGGATTTCGGACGGTTCGCTGAACGATGCGATCACGATGAAGTACATCGGATAGATGATCACGAGGATTGCCAGGAGCAGGGTCCCGATGGCAACGGTGTTGAACAGCGGATCGGCGAAGCGGTCGCGTTTCCTTCCCCGCTTTGCCTGCTGCTGGGGGCCGCCCTGGGTTGAGACGGGTGTCTCTGCGGGCAGGGATGTCTTGACGATAGGGAATGTGTTGGTCATCGCTTCTTCACCAAAGGCTCGATTGGCCCGCGCGCCGGGCAACCCAGTTAAAGGTCATCAGCAGTGCGAGATTGATAAGGGAATTGAACAGTCCAATGGCGGCCGAATAACTGAATTGCGCTTGCTGCAATCCGGCCTTGTAGACGTAGGTCTGGATTACCTCCGAGGTGGGGAGGTTGAGGTCTGTCTGCATGATCAGGACCTTCTCGAAGCCCAGATTGAAGAGATTTCCGATTGCGAGGATGAACAGGATGGTGATCACCGGCATGATTCCAGGGATGTCTATATGCCGGATCCGCTGCCACTTGTTCGCGCCGTCAACACGGGCCGCCTCGTGCAGGGCGGGGTCTATTGCGGTGAGTGCTGCGAGGTAGACAATCATCGAGAAGCCCGCGTTCTGCCAGATGTCCGACCCGATGTAGAGCGGGCGGAACCATTCAGGCGCTCCCATGAAGAAGATGGGGTCGCCGCCGAAGGTGACAATCGCGTTGTTCACGATGCCCGAACGCGGCGAGAAGAGGAGATGGATCATGCCCACCACCACGACGACGGAGATGAACGACGGCGAATAAAGCACCGTCTGCGTGAACTTCTTGAACCGCTCGCTTTGCAGCTGATTCACGATGAGTGCCAGGATGATCGGCACCGGAAAAGCGATCAGCAGGCCAAGCGCATTCAGGGTGAGGGTGTTGGCGAGGAGCCGCTCGAACTGGAACGAGGTCACGAAGCGTTCAAAATGCTCCAGTCCCACCCACGGGCTTCCAGCAAACCCGTCTGAGGGGTTGTAGTTGCGGAATGCGATTTGCGCCCCGTACATCGGCCAGTACTTGAAGACCAGGATGTAGAGCACTGCCGGCAGTAGTAATACGTATAACTGCCATGACCGCGCCAATAGACGCAAGCGAGTATGCAGGTCGATGGATGAACGGGTTGGGCGCCGCGGACGGCTCTTTACTGATGATTCTGTGCTCATGCTGGCACCTTTGCACTAGCCACTGATTCACGGGGAATCAGCGAGCATTCGATGGGAAATTGATTGGGCCCGCTGCCTCGTTTGTCGAGGAGCAGTTGGACCGCCGTGCGCGCCATTCGCTCGAATGGCAGTTCGACCGTGGTCAGGCCGGGGCTGAGATAGGGAGCAATGGTGTCCTGGTTATCGAAACCGACGATGGAGCAATCGAGGGGAGCGCTCATTCCGAGCGCCTCCAGGGCGCGATAGGCACCCCAGGCCGTTCGGTCATTGCCGCAGAAAATGGCCGTCGGACGGTTCCGCTGATCCATCAGGTTGCGGGTGTGCTCCAGCCCGTCTTCCACGATTCCAGTGCCGTAACGGATGAACCGCTGGTCGACGTCGAGCCCGGCCTCATTCAGGGCGCGCTCATACCCGGCGAGCCGGCCGATTCCTGCGGGGAGGTCGCTGTCCGCAGGCTGGATGTTGATCATGCCGATGCGCGTGTGCCCGGCCTCGATGAGGTGCCGCGTGGCTGAGTATCCGCCGAGCTCCTCATCGGGAAAGACGCTGGGCACCAGGCCTGCCCTGTCCTGGGCGTTCAGGACAACGACGGGCAGCTCCTGCAATGAGGCCGGGACATCGATCACCCGGTGATACATGGAGGCGTACACCACGCCTTCAACACGGTAGGAAAGCATCATGTCAATGGCGGCGGCTTCAAGCTCGTTCTCATTGAAGGTGTCCACGCCCAGGATGACATTCCCAGCTTCCCACGCGCACAGCTGGGCGCCTTTGAGCAGCTTGCCGGCGAAGGGGGCACTGGCGACCTCATCAGAGATGAAACCGATCATCCCTGACTGGCCGCTGCGGAGCGACTTCGCATACGCGTTGGTGCGGTAACCGAGCTCAGCGACCGCCGCCATGACGCGGGCTTTCGTTGCCTCGGCCACGCGGCCGCCGTCCACCTTGTTGAGCACCAGAGAAACGGTTGCCTGGGAGACGCCCGCACGCTCGGCGACTTCCCACATGGTTGGCGTAGAGTGCTTTTTCACCGTTCCTCCTTTCGTCGGTCTTCTGTCGGCACTGTCAGTTTTATGTAGATGACTGGATGCCGTCAGTTATTCGTATAACTAGAGAATAGGGCACCGCGACCTGTGACGTCAACCACACAAGGGATATTCGTCTCACCCTGCAAATTTTGGGCACCTCTGGTGGGCCCCCGTCGCCGGAGTCCACCAGAGGTGCGCAAACCTTCCGTCAGGGACGGCGCTTCAGCCAGTCCACCGCCGCTTCCAGGTCGGAGCGGTCGACACCGTGACCGCCGTCGCGCAGAATCTGCCCGACGTCGGCGCCCCGGCGTTGGAGCTCAGCCACCAGGGTGGTGACGCTGGGCAGCGGCGCCATCGGGTCCGACCGTCCATTGAGCACGAGGAATCTGCTCCCGGACAGGGTGCCCTCCAACGCTCGATCACCGAACGGGTACATCCCCGAAAAGGAGATGACCCTATCCACGGTTTCGGGGTGCAGCATGGCCGTTGCCAGCGCGATGTTTGCACCGTTCGAAAATCCGACGGCGATAAGCATCCGGTCACCGAGGCCGTAATGTTCCCGTGCGTCGGCAACAAAACCTGCCAGCTCACCGGCACGCAGAATGACGTCGTCGACGTCGAACACTCCCTCACCCCGGCGAGCGAACCAGCGGAGCATGCCGCTCTCCGGCACCCGGCCGCGCGGAGCCAGCACCGCAGCGGCGGGGTCCAGCTCCGCTGCCAGAGCCGCGATGTCCTGCTCGTTCGAGCCAGTGCCGTGCAGCATCAACAGCACGGGATGGTCAGCGGCGCCCTCGCGGTACAGGTGCGGCCAGTCAGGAAACCGGGGTGCACTCATCCGGCAATACCTCCAACCGGCTGATCATTCTGCGGAGCGAGCTCGTTGTTGTCCTCCGGCACGTCAATTTTGGCGACCGACGCCTCAATCGCTTCACGGGACGGTTCCAGCCATGGCGGCAGCTTCAACGACCGGCCGAGTTCGAGCAGCGGCTCGTCCACATTGAACCCCGGAGTGTCCGTTGCAATCTCGAACAGGACGCCGCCCGGTTCCCGGAAATAGATCGAGGTGAAGTACTGACGGTCCAGGATGGCCGTGACATGGAATCCTCTCTCCACGAGATCCTGGCGCCACAGCTCCTGGGTGGCCCTGTCCGGCACCCGGAAGGCAATGTGGTGCACGGTCCCTCCCGCCACCAGGCCATACGGACCCGAAGGATCGGCGACGACGTCAACAATGTTGCCTGCACCGCCGTCGCCCGCTTCAAGGCGGGTGCGGCCGGAAGTCTCTCCGGTGATGCGCAGGCCGAGGTCCTCCGTGAGCACCCGAAGGGTGTGCTCCGGATTGGCGACCGTGAGCACGGAGGAGTGCTGGCCCCGGACCGCGTGCTCGGCAGGGACAAACGAGGAATCCCAGGGGTCGCGGGGATCTGTTGTGGAGGAGGCCACGAGGTCGAGCTGCAGTCCGTCGGGGTCGCGCAGCGAGAGCCGCTCCTCATCCGCCGACGCACGCGTGATGGTCGCGTCCACGCCGAGGGCACGGAAGTGGTTCTGCCACCAGCCCAAGCTCCCCTCAGGAACGGAGAACGCGGTGGTGGTGGATTGTCCTGAGCCGATCCGCCCCGGCGCCACCTGGCCCCACGGAAAGAAGGTCATGAGCGAACCCGGCCGGCCGGCGTCGTCGCCGTAGTACAGGTGGTACGTGGACGGGTCATCGAAATTAACGGTCTTCTTGACCAGCCGCAGGCCGAGACCGCGGATGTAGAAGTCGATGTTCGCCTGCGGATCACCCGCAATGGCGGTGACGTGGTGCAGGCCCGTGGTGTGCGCTGTCATGGTGTCCTCCGGAGTTCCGGCCGGCCCCTGCGGTCGACGTTGTATATGCAAATGCATCTACTTCCGATGTTATTCCCTTTCCGGCCGTTAGTCTGTGGGAATGCACGAAGCGCTCAGGGAAGCCGTCGACGAAGCAGTCGGCGGGCGCGTGACGGAGTTGACGGATCTCCAACGAACTCCTCTGGACTACGACGCGTTCCTCGCGCACCGGACGGTGAGCCGGCTGCAGGGCTATGCGATCGCCGACGGCATCCGGGTTCCATGGACCATGATCGAGAAGCGCACCGAAGGTCCGGGCCTGGCTTCGCCATACCTGCTGGACAACGGCAGCCGGGAGTTCGCGGCCTACGGATCGGGACTGCTCGACGACGTCGCTCCCGGCATCGGCGCGCCAAAGCTTTATGGAGCGCTGCAGGATGAAACCGGCGGAAGGACCCTCTGGCTCGAGGAGATCCACCATGACGGAGGCAGGCCGCTGGACGCCGAATCGATCCTCGCCGCAGCGCGGGATCTGGGCGGGATGGCCGGCAGATGGCTGGTCCGTGAGCCGGCAGAACCCTGGTACTTCACGGGATGGATTGACCGGCATAGCCAGCCTGAAGCCGTCGAAGCAGGGCTGGCCACCCTGCGCCGAACCCACCCCGACGCCGTCACCCGCCTTGGCGACCGGCTGGCCCG
>NZ_KI914606.1:14487-15697 GCF_000520475.1 Arthrobacter sp. 35/47 | reverse complement strand
CCCCGACGCCGTCACCCGCCTTGGCGACCGGCTGGCCCGGACCGAGCAACTGATCCTTGACCAGTCCCGCTACCGGACGATTCTCGAATCGCTGCCGCAGACGCTCTGCCACCACGATGCGGTGGGCGCGAACATCTTCCGCTCGCACGGCCGAACCGTGCTGATTGACTGGGAGTCCGTTGGAGCGGGTCCGGTGGGAGCGGATCTCGCGTCCCTGGTGTTCTCCTCCGTGCGCCGCGGCGATGCCCTGGCCGGCGTCATGCTGCCGGTGGTTGAAGAAGCACTGGTCCGTTACGCCGCAGCCCTCCGCGCGGAGGCACCCAGTGTCACGGTCGAAGAGGTTCGCCTCGGCTTCGACGCGTCAGTCGCGCTCCGCTGGAAGCTGGCGGTCGACGTCGTCGCCGGCCTTGAGAAGGGACAGCCGCCCCGGCGTGGCAGTCTTCCGGATGAGGACCCGGACGTGGCCCTTGAGGAACTGATCGGCCTGGTGGATCTGCTCCTCGCATCCGCTGACCGGGCGCTCCACCCCGCCCGTGACCCCGGCCCGTGAGTTGGCAGGACACTCCCCCAATGGCGCCGGCAAAGCGGCGTGTCCTGACACGTGAATAGATTCCCGAACCCCCACGGAGCGGCAGCGCCGCCCGGACCGAGCAACTGATCCTTGACCAGTCCCGCTACCGGACGATTCTCGAATCGCTGCCGCAGACGCTCTGCCACCACGATGCGGTGGGCGCGAACATCTTCCGCTCGCACGGCCGAACCGTGCTGATTGACTGGGAGTCCGTTGGAGCGGGTCCGGTGGGAGCGGATCTCGCGTCCCTGGTGTTCTCCTCCGTGCGCCGCGGCGATGCCCTGGCCGGCGTCATGCTGCCGGTGGTTGAAGAAGCACTGGTCCGTTACGCCGCAGCCCTCCGCGCGGAGGCACCCAGTGTCACGGTCGAAGAGGTTCGCCTCGGCTTCGACGCGTCAGTCGCGCTCCGCTGGAAGCTGGCGGTCGACGTCGTCGCCGGCCTTGAGAAGGGACAGCCGCCCCGGCGTGGCAGTCTTCCGGATGAGGACCCGGACGTGGCCCTTGAGGAACTGATCGGCCTGGTGGATCTGCTCCTCGCATCCGCTGACCGGGCGCTCCACCCCGCCCGTGACCCCGGCCCGTGAGTTGGCAGGACACTCCCCCAATGGCGCCGGCAAAGCGGCGTGTCCTGACACGTGA
>NZ_KI914606.1:5400-14387 GCF_000520475.1 Arthrobacter sp. 35/47 | reverse complement strand
CAGCGCCGCCCGGACGCTGCCAAATCAACGGGAGGGGCGGAGCTCCAGGCCGAGGCCGGGCTGGCCCGTGACCGTCAACCCGGCTTCCGTGATGCTGACGGGTGAGGGCCCGGCAAGGATGCCCAGCTCGGCCATGGTGGCGCCGTCGACCGCTTCCACCCACGCCGTCTCAGCAAGAGTGGAGGCCAGCTGGCCGGACAGTTCCGGAAGCAGGTGCGGCGCAATGGCAATGCTGTTGGCCCGTGCCAGTTCGACAATCCGCCGGAACGGCGTAATCCCACCGACTCGGACGATGTTGGGCTGGATGATGTCCACGGCTTCGGCCTCGATGAAGTCGCGGAACCGGTAGATGGTGTGCACGTTTTCGCCCAGGGCGATGGGCACGGACGTGGAGCGCCGCAGCCGCCGGTAGGCGGAGAGATCGTCCGCGCGGAGAGGTTCCTCGAGCCAGTGCAGGCCGTACTCACCGAGCCGGTCGAGGGCACGCAGCGTGGTGGGGAGGTCCCACCGCTGGTTGGCGTCAATCATGAGCGCACGGTCGGGGCCGATGATCTTCCGGACGGCGGCGATGCGCTCCGCATCTTCGCGCAGGTCCGGCTTCCCGACCTTCACCTTTACGGCCCGCCGGCCCTCGTCCACCCAGCGCTGGGTCTGCTCGACGAGCTCCTCCAGGCTGTAGTGCAGGTTCACTCCCGATCCGTACACCGGCACAGTCTCACGACGGCGGCCCAGCAGGTCAGGCACGGAACAGCCCGCCTGCCGCCCGGCCAGGTCCCACAGGGCGAGGTCGACGCCGGCCATCGCGATGGTGGTCAGCCCTCCCCCGCCGGCTTCGTGGAGCCGGGCCCACAGTGCGTCCCACACCTCCTCGGCGCGGGCGGGCAGTCCCGCGACGAACGGCGCGATGTCATGTTCCAGCAGTGCCAGCACCGCCTGTGGGCCGATCGTGGGAGTCCAGGAGAATCCGGAGCCCACACCGCCGTCGTCGGTGGTTACCGTGGTGGCGATGAAATGGTTCTCGGGGACATCCGCTCCCCACGGGCGCGGCAGCGGAACGGTGAGAAGCCGGGCGGAGAGGCCGGTGATGTTGGCGCTCATGAGCCCGCAAGCTCCCGGCCGGCGGCGAGGATGGCCTTCAGCTCCACCAGCTGGCTTTCGGAGGGATCGACCAGCGGTGGGCGGACGGAACCGACGTCGAGCCCGTCCAGCCGCAGCCCGGCCTTGATGAGCGAGACGCCGAAGCCGGGAGTCTGGTCGCGCAGGCGCACCAGCGGGGCGTAGAAGCCCTCAAGCAGGCGGTGCCGGGCCGGTTCGTCGTTGCCGATGTAGGCGCGGTAGTACGCCGTGGTGATCTCCGGTGCCATGGCGAACGCCGCAGATGAGTAGAGCGGAATTCCGAGTCCGCGGTAGGCGCCCTGGCTGAGTTCAGCGGTGAGGAGCCCGTTGAAGAACTGGAAGTCGGAACGGCCCGTGGCGGCAACCGCGGTAACGATTTCCTGCGCCAACCCCACGTCACCCACACCGTCCTTGAACCCGACCACCTTGGGGTTGGCGGCGAGCCGGGCAACCGCGTCGGCGGTGAAGGCCCCGTTGGCCCGGTGGTAGATGATGACGGGCAGGCTCGACGCCGCAGCCACAGCCTCGACATACGCGATGAGACCGTCGGTGGGCCCCTTGACGAGGTAGGGCGGCAGGACCAGTAGAGCGTCAGCCCCTGCCTCCTCGGCGGCGCGGGCCGCAGCACGGGCGTGGCCGAGCGGCCCCCCGGTGCCGGCCACCACGGGAACCTGCCCGTTGACGGCACGGACAGCGGTGGTCACGACAGCGCGGATCTCCTCAAGATCGAGGGCATGGAACTCGCCGGTACCGCACGCAGGGAAGACACCCCCCGGCTGGTGGGGCAACCGCGACTCGATGTGCTCGCGAAGCATGCCCGGGTCCACGGCTCCGGACGGGGAGAAGGGCGTGACGGGAAAAAACAGCACTCCATTGAACTGCATGACTTACCTGGCTTCCTGGATAGCGGAGGCGAGCTCGGACGCTGCAAGCTCCGAACGCCAGCTGCGTTTCGGCTCCCACCCCAGCAACCGGCGGGCCTTATCGATTGAAAAGGCCGGGCGTGATCCGGTGAGGTTCGCGGCGAGCGACCCGGAGGCGGGAAGATAGCGCGGGATGAGTTCAGCGAGCGGCTCACGGGCCAGGGCATCCGCGGCGCCCACAAAGAACGTTTCACCGTTCGGAATGCGGTCCATGGACTGCAGCAGCACGTCGAGGAAATCCGCCACGTCCCGCGCATCGACATAGTTGAAGACCGCCGGCGCGGACAGCGCCGGATCATCCAGGCGTTCGACGACGGTGTGCCCCTGCTGCGTGGGCGCGCCCGCCCACTCCTCCGGCGAGATGACATAGCAGGGCCGGAACGCGGCGTAACGGAGCCGGTCCCCCTGCGCAGCCGCGAACATCCGCATGGTCTGCTCGGCCACCAGCTTGGAGAGGCCGTAGGCGTGCCATGGCTTCGGCGTGGTCTCCTCGTCCAGCGGGAAGGCCTCCGGCACCCAGCCGGCCGGCGACCCGTAGCCGAGAACCGTGGGGCTGGACGCCGTGATGATCCTGCCGATGCCGAGCTCGGTCGCAGCCCCCATCACCTGGAAGGCGAGCTGGCTGTTGGTCTGCAGGATGACGTCCTCGGGCGCGCTGAACGGGACGGCGATCGCGGCGAGGTGGATGACGGCGTCGGGCTGGTGCTTTTCCAGGACCCGGCGAGTCTCCCCGGCTGCCAGCAGGTCAACCGGCTCCTGGCGGATTCCTGCGGGGAACACTCCGTCGGGAACAGCTGTGCGGTCCACGGAAACGACGCCATACCCTGCGTCAGCCAGGCCGGTCACCACGCTGCGGCCCAGCCTGCCGGAGCCGCCCGTTACGAGGACGGTGGTCTGTGCCCGCTCAGCCACGGCGCACCCCGTCTTTCCGGGCCGTGAGGTCAGCACCCAGGTCCAGTTCGCTGATGCGCACCGGCAATGACGACTCGAGGGAGGCATTCCCCGCGATCCCGACGGCGACGGCCCGCAGCCCGTCCAGGTAGCCGGACGGCCTGCCCAGCGGGTCCTCCCCCGGACCCTCGAACAGGTCGGCAAGCAGGAGCGCATCCCCGCCGCCGTGGCCACCCTCCCCGTTCACAATCGGGACCTCGACGGCGGGTTCCCAGTGGCGCTGGAGGATGAGGCGCTCGCCGTTGGTACGGACGGCGTCATCCTCCTCCACCGGGGTGGCGCTCGGGTCCACCACGTTCTTCTTGTCCGTACTGCCGGACACCGCTGCGCGCTCCACCACCTCAAGCTCGGCGCGGCCCAGGGTTCCGTTCACGGCCACCCGGTATCCCTCCCAGGGGCTGTGCGCATTGAGGGAGTAGCTCAGGGTGGGCCCGGTCCGGTAGTCCACCACCAGGGCCAGGTTGTCCTCGATGGTGATGCCGGGGGCAAAGACGTCCTGGTCACGCTGGTAGCCGTCGTGATGCTCGTTGGCGTAGTAGAGCGCGTTGAGGCGTTCATCGTCGCGCAGGTCGAGGGCAAAGGGATCGCCCGCAGAGGCATCCGTGGTGCCGCGCTCCGGGCGGTTGGCCAGGCCGCGCGCGGCAGCGTTGCGGTCGCCGTAGAAGCGCAGGCCGCCGCTGGCGTAGACCCGCTCGGGCACGTCGTCGATCCACCAGTTCACCAGGTCAAAGTGGTGCGATGCCTTGTGGATCAGCAGTCCGCCGGAGTTCTCCTTGCGGCGGTGCCAGCGGCGGAAGTAGTCGGCGCCGTGGACGGTGTCGAGCATCCAGCTGAAGTCGATCGAGGTGACGGTGCCGATTGCACCGCTCTGGATGATCTCCTTCAGTGCGCTGTTGCGCGGCGAGTACCGGTAGTTGAAAGTCACGACGACGTCGCGGCCGGTCCGGTCGATCGCTTCGCAGATCCGGCGGCAGCCCTCGGCGTCGATGGTCAGCGGCTTCTCGACGACGACGTCGGCGCCCGCTTCCAGCGCCTCAACGATGTAGTCGGCGTGGGTGTAGTCCGGCGTGGTGACGATGACGCGGTCAATCCGGTTGTCCCGGATGAACGAGGTCAGGTCCTGGGGCCGGAACTGGAGGACCTCCGTACCGGGAGCCAGTTCCGCTGCCAGTCTGAGGTAGTACCCGGCCCGTCCCGGATTGGTGTCTGCGATGGCCACGAGTTCCGCGGAGGACGCGTGGTCGCCGAGCGCGGCGCGGACATACATTTCTGCCCGCGACCCGGTACCGACCAGCGCCAATCGGGTACGTTCGCGGTCCGCGGCCGGGTTCCCGGCGGGAAGAGTCTGGGGGGCGGTGCTCATGTGGCTCCTTATGGTGGCCGTCAGTGGCGTTCGTCCAAAAAACTGCGAAATCGAGAAAACGTTTTCTGGAAAAGGTTATATGCTTTCTATCAACACACCGGTACGCCCGTCAACCATTCGTTGCGGGGGCGCCGATCCCCATCCGGATGAGGAACCTATGGCCAGGAAAACAGCCAACCGCAGGGTAGGCATTACTGACGTCGCGCAGCGGGCTGGAGTCTCACTGGCCTCGGTCTCGCGGGTCATGAACGGCAACTTCAGCGTGGACCCCGATATTGCCGCCCGGGTCCGCGCCGCCGCAGCCGAGCTCAACTACCACCCCAACGCGGTAGGGCGCAGCCTGGCCCTCGGCAAGACCGACACCATCGGGATTGTGGTTCCGGACCTGGCCAACCCCACCTTCCAGGGCATGCTCCGCGGAGTCAGCCGCGCCGCCGCCCAGGACGGCTACCGCGTACTGATTGCGGACTCCTCCGAGGTCTCCAGCGAGGAATCCATTCTGGCGGGCGAGGCACGGCGGCGGTGTGACGGCGTCGTACTCTGCGCACCACGCATGAATGAAGCGGAACTGGAGGCGCTGCTTCCGTCCCTCCAGCCGCTGGTGCTCATCAATCGTTCGACGGCGGACATCCAGACCCCCAGCCTCGTGGTGGACTACGGCCAGGGCATCCAGGACCTGGCGGCGCACCTGGTGGAACTCGGCCACACCCGACTGGTGTTCCTCGCCGGTCCGGAGCGCAGCGCCGGCAACCAGGCCCGTCTGCAGGGGCTGGATAAGTTCCGCGTGGACCACCCGGAGGTAGAGCTGACCACGCTCGCCGCGGGCTCGAGTTTCGAAGCGGGCCATGTGTCCGCGGAGGCGGTTCTCGCAACCGGGGCAACAGGCGTGCTGGCGTTCAACGACCTCGTGGCCATGGGCCTGCTCAGCGGACTCCATGAGCGCGGGATCGAGGTTCCCGGGGACATTTCGGTGACCGGCTTTGATGACATCCCGTTCGCGAACTACACCACGCCGCCGTTGACCACCGCGGCGGTTGCGATCAACGACATCGGCGAGCAGGCGTGGCATGAGCTGCGTCAGCTCCTCGGTGACGGGGATCCCGAACCCGCCCACACCACCTTTCAGCCGGAGCTGAAGCGCCGCGGGAGCACCGGCCGGGTCAAGAAGTCCACCCTAAGTTGATTCCGGATGCGAAGCAGACTTAGTGTTTTCGGAAGGAACACCACCTAAAGGAGGCATCATGATTGGCTTTATCATTGCCGGATTGATCATCGGGGCGCTTGCCCGGCTCATCAAGCCAGGCAAGCAGAACCTCGGGCTGCTCGCAACGCTGCTGCTCGGACTGGCCGGATCGGTGATCGGAGGGCTGGTTGCCAGCTTCTTCCACACCGGCGGAATCTTCGAGCTGAACGTGCTCGGCTTCATCGTTGCGGTCATCGCAGCGGTTCTGCTGATCGGCGTTGCCGAGTCGCTGTCCGGTCGCCGCAACCGCAGCGTTCGCCGGTAAGCACTGTCGGCGCACCGCGCCTCGCACAGAAACGGCCCTAGGGCGCAGAATCGCCGGTTCGAACCGGCGGTCCTGCACCCGGGGGCCGTTTTTGTGCCCCGTGCGACGTCCGCTACAGCGCCTTCACCGCACCGAGCACCCTGATCAGCGACTCCTTGGCGTCCCCGAACAGCAGGGTGGTCTTCGGCGAATACAGCAGCTCGTTTTCGATGCCGGCGAACCCCGGACGCATGGACCGCTTGAGGAAGACCACCTGCCCTGCATCAGAGACCTCGAGGATGGGCATCCCGTAGATCGGTGACCCGGGCGAGGTCTTCGCCGCCGGGTTCACCACATCGTTGGCGCCCACCACCAGGGCAACGTCCACGTTCCGGAACTCCGGGTTCACCTCGGCCATCTCCCGCAGCGACTCGTACGGCACATTAGCCTCCGCGAGCAGCACGTTCATGTGTCCCGGCATCCGTCCGGCCACCGGGTGGATCGCGAAGGACACCTCAACCCCCCGTGCTTCCAGCGCGTCCGCGAGCTCGGCTATCGTGTGCTGACCCTGGGACACCGCAAGCCCGTAGCCGGGCACCATCACCACCCGCTGCGCGTACCCGAGCATGACGGCAACGTCCTCCGGCCCCGACGCCCGCACCGGCCGCTCGCTCACCGTTCCTCCCCCGGCCGTGGACCCGCCGCGGAATGCGCCGAACAGGATCCCGCTGACCCCGCGGCCCATCGCAGCGGCCATCGCCCGGGTCAGGATGGTGCCGCTGGCGCCGACAAGTGTTCCGGCCACGAGCAGCAGCACGTTATCCAGCACCACGCCGGAGGCCGCCACGGCCAGCCCGGTAAACGCGTTGAGCAGGGAAATGACGATCGGCACGTCCGCGCCGCCGACCGGCAGCACCAGCAGCACTCCACCCGCCAACCCGAGCAGCAGCAGCACGCTCGCCCACACCAGGTTGCCCGTCGCCGTCACCAGCACCGCAGCCACCAGAAGGGCAACGACGACGGCGGTCATCACCCACCGCATGCCGGTGAAGATGACCGGGCGGGTGGTCATCAGTTCCTGCAGCTTCGCGACGGTGATCGCCGAGCCGGCGAAGGACACCGCACCCACCACGAGAGTGAAGACGACGGCGGCACGCACCCACGCGCCGTCGTGCGCTGCGAGTTCCGGGATGGCCACCAGCGCTGCCGCACCGCCGCCTACCCCGTTGAAGAGCGCGACCAGCTGCGGCATCTGGGTCATGTGGACGCGCCGTGCAATGGGTGCGGCGATCGCGGCACCCACTGCCACCGCAATGAGGATGGCCGGCAGGTTCTCCAGCCGGGCGGACAGGAAGACGGTGACGACGGCGATCGCGGCTCCCGCGGCACCGATGAGGTTTCCGCGGCGGGCGGTACGCGGGGAGCTCAGGCCTTTCAGCGCGAGGATGAAGCAGACCGCGACCGCCAGGTACAGCAGCGCCGTGGCTTCGGAGGGGAGGACGTTCATGCGCCGTGCTCCGGGTCGGAGTTCCCTGACTGGGTGCGGCCGCGGAACATGTGGAGCATCCGGTCGGTCACTACAAATCCGCCCACCAGGTTCACCGTGGCAAGCAGCACCGCGAGCAGTGCGAGTCCCAATGGCAGCGGTTCGGCGGCCTGCCCCGCCACGAGGATGGCGCCGACGAGGATGATGCCGTGGATGGCGTTGGCGCCGGACATCAGTGGCGTGTGGAGGGTGCTGGTCACCTTGGAGACCACCTCGAAGCCGACAAAGACGGCGAGCACCACGACGGTGAGGAGGGTGGACAGGTCCATCAGGAGGCTCCTTCCAGTGCGGCGGCGGTGGGTTGGTGCAGCACCGCACCGTCGGAGGTGAGGCACGCACCGGCAACGACGTCGTCGGTGAAGTCCGGTACCACCCGACCGTCGACGGTCATGAGTTCCACGAGGTTGGCGACGTTGGCGGCAAACAGCCGCGACGCGTCGGCGGCCATGGCCGAGGCCGCGTCCTTCATGCCCACCAGGGTGACGGTGCCGCCTTCGCCCTGCACGGCGACGCTGTGCCCTGCCCGTGTGCCTTCCACGTTGCCACCGGTCTCGGCGGCGAGGTCGACGACGACGGCACCGCCCTTCATTCCCTGCACCATGGCGGTGGTCACCAGGAGCGGCGCGGGCCTGCCGGGGACGGCGGCCGTGGTGATCAGGACGTCCGATGCCGCGATGTGCGGGGCGAGGAGCTCCCGCTGACGTGCCGCCCGGTCCTCGCTCATCTCCCGGGCGTATCCGCCGGAGCCTTCAATGGCGTCCAGGTCGAGGTGGATGAAGGTGCCGCCCAGGGAGGTGACCTCATCTTTGGAGGCGGGGCGGACGTCATACGCGGAGACCCTGGCGCCCAGCCGTTTCGCCGTTCCGATCGCCTGGAGCCCGGCCACGCCGGCGCCGAGCACCAGGACGCGGGCGGGGGGAACGGTTCCCGCCGCCGTCATATAGAGGGGGAAGAAGCGGGGAAAACGGATTGCCGCCTCGAGGACCGCGCGGTATCCGGCCACGAGGGACTGGGAGGACAGCGCATCCATGGACTGGGCGCGGGAAATCCGCGGGATGAGCTCGAGCGCAAAGGAGGTCACCCCTGCCTCGGCCAGGGCGCGGACGGTGGGCAGTTCCGCTGCCGGGGAGGCGAAGCCCACCGTAATGGTGCCGGGACGCAGCCGGCAGGCTTCCTCCACGGTCAGCGGCGCGACATGGCACAGGACCGCGGGGGCGATTGTGTTCTCGTCGAGGGTCGGGACGACGAGGGCTCCGGCCGCACGGTACGCCGCGTCCTCGTGCCCTGCGTGGACCCCGGCGCCGGATTCAACAGCGATGTCCAGGCCGAGCTTCGCCAGTTGGCGGACGGAGGCGGGGGTCGCCGCCACCCGGCGCTCGCCCGCCCGGGTTTCCCGCTTGATTCCCACCAACACAGTCCGGTTCCCTTCCAGGTCTCAGCACCTTCGCCCAGCCGCTGAGACTTAGCATCACACAGCCGGGGTACCTGCGGAATGCAACGGCGGCCGGTGTTGCGGGAAGGTTATGCGGCGGCTCGTCCAAAGGCGGCCATGGGCTGACGCGGCAGGCGGACGGCCGAAGGCGGCGGGCTCAGGCCTGGGC
>NZ_KI914606.1:3674-5300 GCF_000520475.1 Arthrobacter sp. 35/47 | reverse complement strand
CGAAGGCGGCGGGCTCAGGCCTGGGCTCAGGCCGATTCCCGCCAGACCACGGAGGTCTCGAGCATCCGCACCTCGGCATCCTTGCCCTCGATCTGCGCGAGGACCAACTCGGCAGCCGCCCGTCCCAGAAGGTCAGCGGGCTGCTTCACCGTGGACAGCTGCGGTTTGCAGCGCAGTGCCCAACTGCTGTCATCGAAGCCGACAATGCCGACGTCGTCCGGCACTCGGCGCCCGTGCTCCTGGAGCGTGGCCATGGCGCCGGCCGCCACCGCGTCGGACGCGGCAAAAACGCCGTCGAGGTCCGGGTGCCGGCGGAGCAGTTCCGTCATCCCGTCAGCCCCGGCAGCGTAGGTGTAGAGCGGGAATTCGGCCACGAGGTCCGGGCGGAACGCCGCCCCGACGGCCTTCCGGAAGCCCTCCAGCCGGTCCTGGCCGGAGTCGCGGTCCAGTGCGCACGCGATCATGGCCACCTTTTTCCGCCCGGTGGCCAGCAGCCGCTCGACAATGGCCCGGGCGGCGCTGACATTGTCGATCCCCACGTACGGGAGGTCGGGGGTGCCCGGCGGATGGCCAACGAAGGCGGCGGGGATTCCGAGGTTCCGCACCGCCGTCGCAATGGGATCGGCGGTGCGGGCGGAAATGATGACGGCGCCGTCCACCAGGCCCCCGCGGAGATAGTCGGCCACCCGCTGGCTGTCGCGGGCGGTATCGATGATCAGGGAAACCAGCTGGTAATCGGCGGCGGAGAGCACCGAGTTGGCACCGAGGAGGATGGACCCGATGTTGGGATCCTCGAAGAGCAGTGAGTGCGGCTCATGGATGATCAGCCCGATGGCCCGGGACTCTTGGCGCACCAGGTTCCGTGCCGCCGAATTGCGCACATAGCCGACCTTCGCGATGGCTGACTCGACGGCCATTTTGGCCTCGGGCGAAACGTACTTCTCCCCATTCACCACGCGGGACACAGTGCCCCGGGACAAGCCCGCGGCGGAGGCAACGTCGTTGATCGTTGCGCGCCGCCGGCGCATGCGGGTGGAGTCCATACCGCTTACTGTAACCGAGCCTGCGGTGCCCGCACCGGGGAGGAAACGTTGACAGCCCAATGTGATGCACGCTACTCTGTGAACGCTCCCAGATAAGCCGACCGCTCTTCGCGCTTCCGACTCTGGGAACGTTCACAGAAGCAATAAGCCAGTACAAGTCAGGATCAGCGTGCAGACCAACTCTTCCCCGGTTACCCAGCTTCCCCCGGACGGCGGACTGGTGTTCGGATGCGACTACAACCCCGAACAATGGGATGAGGCCACCTGGATTGAGGATGTCCGGCTGATGCGTGAAGCCGGCGTGAACCTCGTCGCGATCAACATCTTCGGCTGGGCAGAACTCCAGCCCGACGCCGACACATTCGCCTTCGACCGGCTCGACGCCGTCATGGACCTCCTCTCAGCCAACGGCATCGGCGTGAACCTGGGGACCGGCACCTCCTCGCCTCCCCCGTGGCTCACCACCGCGCACCCCGAGATCCTTCCCGTCACCGCGGACGGCGCCACCCGCTGGCCAGGTGGACGCCAGGCCTGGTGCCCCAGCTCCCCCATCTTCCGGACTTCGGCCCTGCGGCTCGTCCTC
>NZ_KI914606.1:2374-3574 GCF_000520475.1 Arthrobacter sp. 35/47 | reverse complement strand
TCGCCCGCCGCTACGGATCCCACCCCGCCCTGCGCCTCTGGCACGTGTCCAACGAGCTCGGCTGCCACAATGCGCTCTGCTACTGCGATACCTCGGCGGACGCTTTCCGCCGCTGGCTGCAGGACCGCTACCCCACCCTGGATGCCCTCAACGCCGCCTGGGGCACCGCCTTCTGGAGCCAGCGGTACTCGGCCTGGGAACAGATCCTCCCCCCGCGCACCCCGCACGCCACACCGAACCCCACCCAGGTTCTCGACTTCCGACGCTTCAGTTCAGACGAACTCCTCGGGTACTACCGCGCGGAAACCGCTGTGCTGCGTGCACACAGCAGCCTTCCGGTCACCACCAACTTCATGGTCACCGCCCACATCCGCACCCAGAACTACTGGCAGTGGGCGCCGGAAATGGACGTCATCGCCAATGACCACTACCCGGATCACCGCCTCGCCGACCCGGTACAGGAGATCGCGTTCGCCGCGGACCTCACCCGCGGCCTCGCCCGGAACCGCCCCTGGCTCCTGATGGAACATGCCACCAGCGCCGTCAACTGGCAACCCCGCAACATCGCCAAGGCACCCGGTGAGCTGCTGCGCAATTCCCTCGCACACCTGGCCCGCGGCGCGGACGGGCTGTGCTTCTTCCAGTGGCGCGCCTCGCTGCAGGGAAGCGAGAAGTTCCACTCCGCCATGCTCCCCCACGCCGGCACCGACTCGAAGATCTGGCGTGAAGTCACCGAACTCGGGGACGCCCTGGGCCGGCTCCGCGAGGTGGCCGGCAGCACGGTCACCGCCCGCGCCGCCGTCGTCTTCAGCTGGGAAGCCTGGTGGGCCTGCGACGGTGATTCCCACCCCTCCTCGGACCTCCGCTACCTGGATCAGGTGCACGCCCTCTATGGTGCACTGTGGGATGCCGGCATCACCGCCGATTTCCTGCCGCCGGACGGCGACTTCTCCACCTACGACCTGGTGCTGGTGCCAGCGCTCTACCTCGTCACGGACGACGACGCCGCACGGCTCACCGACTACGTGCGCCAGGGCGGCACCGCGGTCATCTCCTTCTTCAGCGGCATCGTCGATGAGAATGAGCGGGTCCGCCCGGGCGGCTACCCCGGCGCGTTCCGCGACCTGCTCGGCGTCCGGGTCGAGGAATTCCACCCGCTGGCCGCCGGCCGGCAGCTGGCGCTGTCCAACGGAACGCCGG
>NZ_KI914606.1:0-2274 GCF_000520475.1 Arthrobacter sp. 35/47 | reverse complement strand
GGCAGCTGGCGCTGTCCAACGGAACGCCGGCGGAGCTCTGGAGCGAAGCGCTCCGCACCACCACCGCGGAACCCGTCCTGACCATCACCGACGGCCACCTCTTCGGGACTCCGGCCGTGACCCGGAACTCCTTCGGGAACGGCACTGCCTGGTACCTGGGCACCTCCCTCGGCAAGGAAACCCTGCTCGAGGTCCTCACCGACGCTGCCCGTTCCGCGGGCATCCCGGCCTCCGGGACGCGCGGGGTGGAGACCATCGAACGGGTCTCCGGCGACCGGACCTACCTCTTCCTGATCAACCACACCACACAGGACCACAAGCACCGCGTTACCGGAACGGAACTGGTGACCGGCACGGACGTTGCCGACGTCGTCGTTGTTCCGGCAGGCAGCGTGCGCGTGGTGCGCACCATCCCAACAGGCAAGGAGGCCAACTGAATGGCTACCGTGGACCAGGCCCAGACTCCGCCGCGGGCGGCAGGAAAGTCCCCGCGCACCCCCCACACGGGGCGCAGCACGCGCAGGGCGGTAGCGGTGTTCGTTGCACCGTTCGCCGTGCTGTTTCTTCTGTTCTACGCGGCGCCGATCATCTACGCGGTGATCCAGTCGCTGCTGATGGTCGAGCGTGAGGGCACGTTCGGTGCACCGCAGCAGGTCTTCGGAGGGTTCACCCAGTACGCGCTGGTGTTCCAGGACGAGGCATTCTGGGCCTCTGTGGGCCGGGTTCTCCTGTTCGGCGTGGTGCAGGTTCCGGTGATGCTCGGCATGGCGCTGCTGTTCGCACTGCTGCTGGACTCGCCGCTGCTGAAGGGCAAGCGGTTCTTCCGGCTCGCGTTCTTCGCCCCCTACGCCGTGCCGGGCGTGATCGCCGCCATCATGTGGGGATTCCTGTACTCGCCGTCGCTGTCCCCGTTCGGTGCCGTGACCTCGGAGATCAACTTCCTCGACGGGTCCCTGGTTCTCTGGGCGATTGCGAACATCGTGACCTGGGTCTACGTGGGCTACAACATGCTGATCATCTACGCGTCCCTGCTGGCCATCCCCACGGAGATCTACGAGGCGGCCCGGCTTGACGGCGCTTCGAACGCGCAGATTGCGTGGCGGATCAAGATCCCGCTGGTCACGCCGGCGATCATCCTGACGGCGGTGTTCTCCATCATCGGCACCCTGCAGCTGCTCGCTGAACCGCAGACGCTGCGCAGCTTCAGCTCCGCCATCAGCAGCACCTACACCCCCAACCTCGCCGTCTACACCACGGCGTCGATTCCCAACTACAACCTGGCCGCTGCGTTCTCCGTTGTGCTGGCGCTCGCCACGTTCATCCTCTCCTTCGTGTTTCTGAAGGCCACCCAGCGGAAGGTATCCCAATGACCACGGCAGCCGCTCCCCTGACCGCCGCCGAGAAGGCGCACTCGCGGGGCCCACGTCAGAACATGATGTCCCGTGCAGCCGCGATGCTCGTCATGGGCGTCTTCACCCTCTATTTCCTGACCCCGATCTGGTGGCTGCTGGTCACCTCGACGAAGACCGGCAGCGAGATCACCGGGACGGCACCGCTGTGGTTCACCCCGAATTCCATCTCCACCTTCTTCACCAACCTCACCGGACTGTTCCAGTACCAGGACGGTTTGTTCGTCAAGTGGCTCGTAAACAGTGCGCTCTATGCCGGTGCGGGAGCACTGCTCGGCACCATCATTGCGGCCATGTGCGGCTACGCGCTGGCCAAGTACGAGTTCAATGGCCGCGAGGCGATCTTCAACGTGGTCCTCAGCGGTGTGCTGGTCCCGGCCACAGCGCTGGCCCTGCCGCTGTTCCTGATCTTCAGCGAAGTGAACCTCACCAACACCTACTGGGCGGTGTTCCTCCCCAGCCTGGTCAGCCCGTTCGGGGTGTACCTGGCGCGGATCTACGCCGCAGCCAGCGTGCCCGGTGAGCTCCTCGAAGCGGCCCGGCTGGACGGCTCCGGTGAGGTACGGACCTTCTTCACCGTGTCCACCCGCCTGATGGCACCGGCGCTGGTGACGATCTTCCTGTTCCAGTTCGTGGCCATCTGGAACAACTTCTTCCTCCCGCTGATCATGCTCCGCGACCAGGCGCTCTTCCCGGTCACCCTCGGTCTCTACGCCTGGAACAGCCAGATCAGCCAGATCCCCGAACTGCGCACCTACGTCATCATCGGGGCGCTGGTCTCGATCGTCCCGCTCATCATCGCGTTCCTGGGCCTGCAGCGCTTCTGGAGCAGCGGCCTCGGCGCGGGAAGCGTCAAATAAACCCG
>NZ_KI914605.1:22036-26917 GCF_000520475.1 Arthrobacter sp. 35/47 | reverse complement strand
GGAGAAGATCCGGAGGAAACGCCTGCCTTTTCCCGGGTGATGTCGCTGGCGTCCTGGGCGGCGGTAGCCTGGACGCTTTCCGCCCTTGCCGTCATGGTGCTCACCTACTCGGACGCCGCAGGCCTGCCGCTCAGCGGCGACCCCGTCTACACCCAGGGCCTGGCGTCCTACCTGACGGACTTCGACACCGGCAGGGCCTGGCTGGCCACCACCATGATTGCCGCTGTCGCCGCAACCATGACGTTCGGCGCCCGCTCGAGCCTCTGGCTTGCCCTCACGCTGGTGCTCTCACTCGGCGGTCTGCTGCCGATGGCCCTGATCGGCCACTCGGCAAGCGGCGATGACCATAACGCCGCCGTGAACTCCATCCTGCTGCACCTGGTGGGCGTCTGCCTCTGGGTCGGCGGGATCATTGTCCTGGCCGTGATCGGCGGAAAACTCGGAACCCAGACTGCGGCGGTCCTGAAGCGTTTCTCCGCCCTCGCCGGGTTTGCCTTCGCCCTCGTGTTCCTGTCCGGCATCATCAACGCCAGCCTGCGCATCGGCAGCCTCTCCCAGCTCAGTTCCGAGTGGGGGCTGCTGGTGACCTTCAAGGCGATCGCCACTATCTTCCTCGGCGGAATCGGCCTCATGCACCGCCAGTGGGTCATCCCTCAGTTGGAGACCAAGGAGAAGATCCGGAGGAAACGCCTGCCTTTTCCCGGGTGATGTCGCTGGCGTCCTGGGCGGCGGTAGCCTGGACGCTTTCCGCCCTTGCCGTCATGGTGCTCACCTACTCGGACGCCGCAGGCCTGCCGCTCAGCGGCGACCCCGTCTACACCCAGGGCCTGGCGTCCTACCTGACGGACTTCGACACCGGCAGGGCCTGGCTGGCCACCACCATGATTGCCGCTGTCGCCGCAACCATGACGTTCGGCGCCCGCTCGAGCCTCTGGCTTGCCCTCACGCTGGTGCTCTCACTCGGCGGTCTGCTGCCGATGGCCCTGATCGGCCACTCGGCAAGCGGCGATGACCATAACGCCGCCGTGAACTCCATCCTGCTGCACCTGGTGGGCGTCTGCCTCTGGGTCGGCGGGATCATTGTCCTGGCCGTGATCGGCGGAAAACTCGGAACCCAGACTGCGGCGGTCCTGAAGCGTTTCTCCGCCCTCGCCGGGTTTGCCTTCGCCCTCGTGTTCCTGTCCGGCATCATCAACGCCAGCCTGCGCATCGGCAGCCTCTCCCAGCTCAGTTCCGAGTGGGGGCTGCTGGTGACCTTCAAGGCGATCGCCACTATCTTCCTCGGCGGAATCGGCCTCATGCACCGCCAGTGGGTCATCCCTCAGTTGGAGACCAATCTGTCCGCCCGCCGGGTGCTCTGGCAGCTCATCGCCGTCGAACTCGCCATCATGGGGGCCGTCTCCGGGGTGGCCGTCGCGCTGGCACGGACCGCGCCGCCGCGTCTGGAGGAACTGCAGCCCGACGCGAGTCCGGCGCGCATCCTTACCGGCTATGAACTGCCACCGGAGCCGACGCCGATGCGCTGGCTGACGGAATGGCGCCCGGACTGGCTGTGGATCGCCTTCGCCGTCACGGTCGCTGCCGCGTACATCCTCGGCATGGCCAAGCTGCACCGGCGCGGTGATTCCTGGTCGGTTCTCCGGCTGATCTCCTGGCTGACCGGACTGACCGCGCTGACATACTTCACCTCCGGGGCCCCCGCCGTCTACGGCATGGTGCTGTTCAGCGCACACATGATCGACCATATGGCGCTGACCATGGTGGTCCCGCTGTTCCTGGTCATCGGGGCACCCGTCACACTGGCATTGAAGGCGCTGACCCCGCGCCGGGACGGCAGCAGGGGTATCCGCGAGTGGATCCTGGTGATCGTCCATTCGAAGTTCTCCGCCCTGGTCACCCACCCGCTGTTCGCTGCGGCGAACTTCGCGGGGTCGATTGTGATCTTCTACTACTCGCCGCTGTTCGGGTTCGCCCTGCGTGAGCACGTGGGGCATGAGCTCATGAACCTGCACTTCCTGCTCACCGGTTACATCTTTGTGCTGACCATGATCGGCACCGACCCCATCCCGCGGCGTGCACCCTACCCGCTGCGGCTGCTGCTTCTCTTCGCCACCATGGCCTTCCATGCGTTCTTCGGTGTGGCACTGACCGGAGGAACCTCCCTGCTGCAGGCCTCCTGGTTCGGCAACATGGGCCGGGACTGGGGCCCGTCGGCCCTCGCCGACCAGCAGATCGGCGGTGCGGTCACCTGGGGGATCGGTGAGATACCCACGCTCCTGCTCGCCATCGGCGTCGCGGTCATGTGGTCCCGCAGCGATGCCAGGGAGACCCGCCGCAAGGACCGCGCGGCGGAACGGAATAACGACGCCGAACTTTCGGCTTATAACAACATGTTCGCCTCGCTCGCGGAACGGGACCGCACCCGGTCCTCCGCCGGGCACCCCCCGCATGGCACTCGCCAAGGACAGCGCCCAACCCCACCAGGAGATCCTGAATGACCGAAACCTCGCTCCGCGTCGGCTACCGCGTCCGCGCCTCCGAACTCGTTGGACGGAACTGGCTCAACACGGGAGGACAGCAGCTGACCCTTGAGGATCTCCGCGGGAAGATCGTCCTGCTCGACTTCTGGACGTTCTGCTGCATCAACTGCCTCCACGTGCTCGACGAGCTCCGGCCGCTCGAGGAGAAGTACTCGGATGTCTTCGTGACGGTCGGCGTCCACTCACCCAAGTTCGAGCATGAGGCCGATCCCGTGGCCCTTGCGGCGGCCGTGGAACGGTATGAAATCCACCACCCGGTGCTCGATGACCCGGAGCTGGATACCTGGCAGGCGTACACGGCCCGCGCCTGGCCCACCCTCGTGGTGATCGACCCCGAGGGCTACATCGTTGCGCACCTCTCCGGTGAGGGCCACGCCGCCGGACTGGAGTCCCTCGTCGAGGAACTCGTGGCGGAGCACGAGGCGAAGGGCACGCTGCACCGGGGGGACGGCCCCTACGTGCCCGCAGAGCCCACCGCCGGGGACCTCCGCTTCCCGGGCAAGGTGCTTGCACTGCCCGCCAGCAATACCTTCCTCGTGGGCGACACCGGCCACCACCGGCTGGTGGAGCTGGAAGCCGATCTCACCACCGTGCGGCGCACCATCGGCTCCGGCACCCGCGGTGTCGCGGACGGCGGTCCTGACACAGCCCAGTTCAACGAACCGCAGGGACTGACGCTCCTTCCAGCGCAGATCGCACGGCGGGTGGGATACGACGTCGTTCTCGCCGACACGGTCAACCACCGCCTGCGCGCCCTCAGCCTGGAGACCGGGGCAGTGACCACCGTTGCCGGGAACGGTGTGCAGCGGCTGCTCGACGCCGGTAACCAGGTCAAGGCCCGCCCGGTCGAGCTGGAGGAGGTTTCCCTGGATCTCGGCGGCGACGCCGAGGACATCCCGGAGGACGCAGCACCGCGCCTGGAGGACACGTTCCTGGGCACCGACGCATTGAACATCTCCCTGTCCTCACCCTGGGACGTCATCTGGTCCACCACGCTGGAGCGGGTGGTCGTGGCCATGGCCGGCACCCACCAGATCTTCACCTTCGATCCACTGACCGGCGGCGTGGACATCCTTGCCGGCACCGGACTGGAAGGGCTGCTCGACGGCGACGCCACCGCCGCGTGGTTCGCACAGTCCTCGGGCCTGGCGGAGGACGCGCATGGGAACATCTGGGTTGCTGATTCGGAGACCTCCGCGCTGCGGGTCCTGAGCTTCGTCACGGTCAACGGCCGGAGCCGCACCCAGGTGCAGTCCGCGATCGGCACCGGCCTGTTCGACTTCGGGTTCCGCGACGGCGAGGCGGGGCAGGCACGCCTCCAGCACCCGCTGGGAGTCACGGCACTGCCGGACGGGTCGATCGCCGTCGCCGACACCTACAACGGCGCCGTCCGTCGGTACGACCCGGCGACGCGGCAGGTCTCCACCCTCATCCGCGGGCTTGCCGAGCCGTCCGACGTGCTGGTGGATCAGGCGCCGGTGGAATCAGGCGGCGAACCGCTCCTCATCGTGGTGGAGGCAAACAAGCACCAGCTGGTGCGGGTGCCCATCCCCAAGGAGGCACTTGCCGTCGATGAGGGCGCCTCGCAGACGCAGCGGCCCAAGACCACCGTCGCAGCCGGCGGGTTCGGTGTCACCGTCAGGTTCAGTGCGCCGAAGGGGCAGAAGCTGGACGACCGCTGGGGCGATCCCACGCAGCTGAAGATCTCCTCCTCGCCGGAGGCGCTGCTCGTCTCCGGTGGAGGCACCGGCGTAGGGCTGCAGCGCCGGCTGGTGCTCTCCGACGAGGTTCCCGAGGGCGTCCTGCACATCACCGCGCGCGCGGCGGCCTGCGACGGCGAACCGGGCGGAGAGATCCCGGACCATGCGGCCTGCCACCTGTACCAGCAGGACTGGGGGATCCCGGTCATCCTCAACGCGGACGGGGAGACCGAACTGACCCTCGACCTGCGCGGTCTGGACTAGCCCTAGTACTCCACCACGGGGGTGACCGTGATGCCTTCTTCGGTCACGGCGAGGCGGGCGGTGAAACCGAACTCCTGCGGGACGCTGACAGGCTCGATGATTCCCGTGAACAGGTCCTGCAGCCGGGTCTCCAGGAGAACGGTGCCTGTGAGCGGTGAGATGATCCAGTCGCCGTTGAACGGTTCGATGCGGACTTCCGGGTACTCCGTGATGGACCAGTCGATCGGTCCGGCCACCCGGTTCTCCGTCTCGAACCCGAAGGGACAATTGGCGGGCTGGAACACGGTCTGTTCCGCACACCTGTCGAGGAAGGTCTTGAGCTGTGCGGCCACCGCGTCACTCAGGGCGGGAGTGGCGGCGGTGGCGAGGTTGATCCG
>NZ_KI914605.1:21203-21936 GCF_000520475.1 Arthrobacter sp. 35/47 | reverse complement strand
CCGGGTAGAAAACGGCGAAGCGGTTGCGTCCTTCCGGCATCAGGACACGGGTGCCGTTGAGCGTCGCCTCGTTCTGGTTGATCACAGAGACTTCCAGGGTGGGCAAAGCGGACGGCACAAATTCCCACCGGTTGAAAAAAAGCCACTCGGTGCCGGTCCTCTCGAGGAGGAACGCCGTGGTGTGTTGGGTATCGGCGATGGTGTAGGAGACATCCACCTCAACCCGGTTGTCCCCTGCCGGCCGGGGCGTGCCGACCTCGACATTCTCTACTCCGCGTGTGGCCCGCTGCAGCGCAGGGCCGTCGAGGAGCGCGGCGTTGGCGTCCGGAACGGTGGCGTTCAGCAGCCCCAGCGCCCGTTCTCCCTCACCCTGGCGCAGCGCCTCAAGGTAACTTTCCACCTGCTGGTGGGGGCCGTAGACGTGGGTGTTGACCAGCGTCACGGTAGTGATTGCAGCCGCCACCGCGAGCATGAGCCCGCCCAGCCAGGCGGCCAGGACTCGGATCAGGCGGGACGAATTCACCCTCTTACGTTACCCAATGACCGTGCCGGACCTACCAACGACGACGACGGCGCCTCCGTTGCGTCCCGAAAAGACCCCGGACCAGCTCAACACCGATGGTCCCGGCAGCCTTGAGGGCAAAGTCCATCATTTCATTCCTGTCCGGCTGATTCCCGTCGGGCTGATTCCTGTCGGGCTGATTCCCGCCGGTGCGGGGAGCCGGAGGCGGGG
>NZ_KI914605.1:0-21103 GCF_000520475.1 Arthrobacter sp. 35/47 | reverse complement strand
CGGGTTTGTCCCGGAGTCAGGCGCGGGCTGCTCCCTGCGTGCACTGGGCGGACGGTTGCTGGGCCGGCCGAGGATTTCCTCCTCGATACGGCGTGCATCGGCGTCGATCTCGGCCTGGGTGGGAAGCCGCCCTGCAGCGGGAGGTTCGTCCGCAGTGGATGGGGGAGCCGCCGTCGTCGTTGTTGGAGTTTCTGCTTCCGCCTGTCCGGAGAGTTTCTCGAAGGCGGAGTGGCTGTCGATGGGGGTTCCGTAGTCCGCGAGGAGTGGAGAACTCTTCACGATGTCCTCGACGACGCCGGCAGGAGACGGTCCCATGGTGGACTGCGGGGAGAACATGCGGGTCCAGGCGACGGGAGTGGGGGCGCCATTCTCGTTCATGACGGTGACGACGGCCTCGCCGATGCCGGCCGTGGTGAGGACCTCCTCGAGGTCGTAGGGGCTGATGGGGAAGGTGGAGACGGTCGACTTCAGCGCTTTGGCATCATCCGGGGTGAAGGCGCGCAATGCGTGCTGGACGCGGTTCGCGAGCTGGCCGAGGACCTCCGCGGGAACGTCGCGGGGTGTCTGGGTGACAAAGAAGATGCCCACGCCCTTGGAACGGATCAGCCGGACAGTGGTCTGGATGGACTGCAGGAACGCCTTCGATGCGCCGTTGAACAGCAGGTGTGCCTCGTCGAGGAAGAACACGAGTTTCGGTTTGTCGAGGTCACCGACCTCGGGCAGGTCTGCGAAAAGATCGGCGACCAGCCACATGAGGAAGGTCGAAAACAGCTGTGGCTTCTGCTGGAGCGTGGGAAGTTCGAGGCAGTTGATGATGCCGCGGCCGTCAGCACCGGTACGCAGCAGATCCCCGGTGTCGAATTCGGGTTCGCCGAAGAACCGGTCCATGCCCTGCGCCTCGAGGGTGATGAGCTCGCGGAGAATCACGCCGGCGGTTGCTTTCGACAGGCCGCCGAGCTGTTCGAGCGCGTCCTTGCCCTCATCGGAGACCAGGAAGGTGATCACAGCCCGGAGGTCTGCGAGGTTGAACAGTTCCAGGCCGGCCTTGTCCGCGTAGTGGAACACCAGTTGCAGGCTGGACTCCTGGGTCTCGTTGAGATCCAGCACCCGGGCCAGGAGCAGCGGACCGAAATCGGAGATGGTCGCCCGGATGGGTACCCCCACGCCGTCGCCGCCGAGCGAGAAGTACTCCACCGGGAAGCTCGCCGCAGACCAGGACTGGCCTACGGACTGTGTGCGTTTGAGGAGCTTCTCTGCGCCCGCTCCGGGCGTGGACAGTCCGGTGAGGTCACCCTTGATGTCGGCAAGGAACACAGGCACCCCGCCGATGCTCAGTTGCTCGGCGAGGACCTGGAGCGTGATGGTCTTCCCGGTTCCGGTTGCCCCCGAGACGAGGCCATGACGGTTCATCATGGCCAGCGGCAGGCGCACGGCAGCCTCGGGATGGACGGTGCCGCCCACCACCGCGGCTCCCAGCTGGATGGAAGGTTCCTCGAAGGTGTACCCGGCCGTGATCAGGGAAATGTGATCGGCCGATGTTGTCTCAGCGTCTGCTGCGTCTTTGCTCGCCATAGCCATCAGCGTACAACCCGGTCACCGTCAGCTTGCTGCCGCGTGGCTACCTCCTGAGCCGGCCGAGCCGGTACCCGATTCCATGTCGCGGTCGGCCGCATGTGCGCTGGCGATTTCCTCGGCACGTTCCTGGCTGGCCTCAGCGGTGAGCGCAGCGCCGGCTTCGGCATCACGGGTGAGGTTCTCGCCTGTCTCGGGATCGAAGAGGTGCAGCTTGCGGGTATCCAGCCAGATCTCCGATTCGCGGCCACCGCGGATGCGGCTGGCGGCATCAAGGGTCACCACAACCTGCGGCCGCAACTCGTCAGCGTCCATGTCCCGGGCAAGGTTGTCGAGCAGTTCGCGGACCTCCGGGGCAGGATCGAAGTTGATGTACCCGTACTGTTCGTTCCCCAGCCACTCCGTGTGGGTCAGCGTTGCCTTGAACGTTGAGCCGTGGGGCTTCTTGGCGTCATCGACGAGCTTGGCATCTTCGAAGAATTCCGGGCGGACACCGACCAGCACGATCTTCCGGCCTTCCGCCTTCGCCGCCTTCTCAGCGGGTACGTCCAGCGCCCCAAGGGAGGTCTGGAGCTTCCCGTTCTCGATTGTGGCCGGAAGGAAGTTCATCGACGGGCTCCCGATGAATCCGGCAACAAACAGGTTGACCGGCTGTTCATACAACTCCCGCGGCGAGGCGATCTGCTGCAGCTCACCCTTCTTCAGGACTGCCACGCGGTCGCCGAGCGTCATGGCCTCGGTCTGGTCATGGGTCACGTACACCGACGTGGTTCCCAGCCGCCGCTGCATCTGGGAGATCTCCGATCGCATCTGCCCGCGCAGCTTCGCATCGAGGTTGGACAGCGGCTCGTCGAACAGGAAGGCATCCGCCTGACGCACGATCGCCCGGCCCATCGCCACGCGCTGCCGCTGGCCGCCGGAGAGGTTGGCAGGCTTGCGCTGCAGGTGGTCGGTCAGTTCCAGAGTGGCGGCCGCCCCGTTGACGAGACGCTGCACTTCCTCCTCGCTGTGCCTGCCCTTCGCCAGACGCAGCGGGAAGGCGATGTTCTCGAAGACCGTCAGATGCGGGTACAACGCATAGTTCTGGAAGACCATTGCGAGGTTTCTCTCGCGCGGCGCCTTGGAGTTCACCCGCTCGTCATTGATGTAGAGATCACCGGACGTGATGTCCTCGAGCCCCACGATCATGCGCAGCAGGGTGGACTTGCCGCAGCCCGACGGGCCCACCAGGATGATGAACTCGCCGTCCTCGATGTCGATGCTGATGTCATTGACGGCGGGAAACCCATCCCCGTACTTCTTGACGAGATTCTTCAGCGTGATAGAAGCCATGTTCTGGATCCTCTTCCTTCGGTTCTCAACCCTTGACTGCGCCCTGGGTCAGGCCTGAAACGATCTGCCGCTGGAACAGCAATACCAGCAGCACAACCGGAATGGTGACAATGATGGCCGCCGCCGAGATGGCGCCGGTGGGAGACTCGAACTGCGAAGCCCCGGTGAAGAACGCCAACGCTGCAGGCACCGGGCGGGCTGCTTCTGTGGACGTCAGTGATATCCCATAGACGAAGTCGTTCCACGCGATGAAAAAGGCAATGATCGCGGTGGTGAATACCCCCGGTGCGGCAAGCGGAACGATCGCCTTGCGGAAGGCTTGCCAGGTGGTGGCGCCGTCGACCTGCGCCGCCTGCTCAAGTTCCCATGGAATCTGGCGGAAGAACGCTGCCAGGGTCCAGATCGAGATGGGGAGCGTCAGGGACAGGTACGGGATGATGAGCCCCAGCCAGGTGTCGTACAGTCCGATGTTTCGCCAGAGGTTGAACAGCGGGGTGACGATCGAGATGACCGGAAAGATCGACACGGCAAGCGCCGTCGTCAGAATGACCTTCTTGCCGGGGAAGTCCAATCGCGCAATCGCGTAGGCACACAGCGTTGCGAGCACAACGGCGATGAACGTCGCGATCAGCGAGATGCCGATGGAGTTCCGCAGCGCCGACAGGAACAGTTCCTGCGCATCGCCGACCAGGATCTGCTCATAGTTGCTGAGCGTGGCCAGGCCGGGGGAGGGGAGGAACTTGCCGTTGGTCAAATCTCCGGGTGACTTGAACGAGGTGGCGAGGATGGATGCCACAGGGAATAGCGCATAGATCAGAACTGCAATGGAAATGAGCGTCCACACGAGTTTTTCGCGTCCGGATGACTTCATCGCTTTCCTCCTGTCGAGCCGGCGAGATCAACCTTGAAGATCTTGATCGCAATGAAGCTGATCAGGAGAACGCAGGCGAAGAGCAGAACCGACACCGCTGAACCCAGCCCGATCTCCAGCCTGCTGATGGATGTTCGGTACGCGAGCAGTGAGAGCACTTCCGTGCCGTACTGCCCGTTGGTCATGATGAACACGTTGTCGAAGATGCGGAAAGCATCGAGTGCCCGGAACAGGACAGCAACCATGATGGCTGCCTTCATGTTCGGGATGATGACCTTGCGCATCTGTTCCCACCAGGTGGCGCCGTCGACCTTTGCGGCTTCCGTCAGCTCGTCCGGTACCTGCGCCAGACCGGCGAGGAGAAGGAGCGAAATGAAAGGCGTGGTCTTCCAGATCTCCGAAGCCATGATGACGGGCAGCGCCGTGCTCGCCTGCGCAAACCAGTTCAGGTCCTGATCAATGCCCGGTACCCAGTTGAACCAGGAGTTGACGTAGCCGGAGCTGATGTCGAACGCATAGAACCAGGCGTAGGCGGAAACCACGGTGATGATCCCGTAGGGCACCAGGATGGCTGTGCGGAGCCAACCCCGGACTGCCTTGAGTGCCCGGTGCATCACCAGGGCAAGCGCAAAACCGAGGACAAGCTCGACGGCGACCGTCACCACGGTGATCAGGAGGGTGACGAGCAGGTCCCGCCACCAGACCGGGTCGCTCAGAATGGTCACGTAATTCTGGAAGAAGATGAACTGCCGCTCATCCGGTGCGGTCAGGCGGAACGCGTAGAGGGAGTCGAAGAAGGCCTGGATGATCGGATAGAGGGTGACCGCCAGCATGATGATGAATGCAGGCCCCGCGAGAATCCAGCCCAGGCGCCGCTCCGCTTTGGCCCTGTCGCTGTAATCGTTGTTCCGGCGGCCGTTGGTCTTCATGGCCTCCGGGTTCTTGGTGATCGCACTGGTCACAACAGCCTCTCCCCTCTCAGCACAGCGGTGATGAACTCCGCGGATTCTTCCGGCGTGGTTTCCGGCTCCACTCCCTCTGGTGGGGTCCAGGTCTGCTGCAAGCCGCTCGAGATCTCGTTATAGAAGGGGGTCTGCGGGCGGGGTGCTGCGTTCTCCAGTGATTCACGGATCGTTTCCGCCATCGGGAACTGCTCCTCGATGCGCGGATCCTCGTAAGCCTCGGAATTGGATGGCGGATTGCCGTTGGTCAGGAAGTACTCGGTCTGGTTTTCCGGCTGGACGATGCACTCGACAGCCTGGTACGCGAGTTCGGGGTTATCGCTGCTCGCCCCGACACCGAGGTTGATTCCCCCGAGCGGCGCCGCCGCCTCCTGGTCCTCGCTGACCCGTGGGTAGAGCGCCCAGCCGATGTCATCGAGCAGCGCCTGATCCAGGCTGCCGCCTTCGACGGCGCCCTGCGTGGCCGGCCAGACAAACGGATAGTTCACCATGAAGGAGCCGGTATCACCCTGGAACTCCGTCAGCGAGGTGCCTTCCGTGGACGTTGCCAGGCCCGGGCCGCCGAGCCCTTCGTCGCCGATGGTGCCGATGATCCGGGCGGCCTCCCGGCCGGCCTCACTGTCCAGTCCCAGCTCGATTTCGTCAGCCGGGGCCTCCGGATTCTCCAGGATGGTGCCCCCGGCCGATTCGATCAACGAATTGATCCACACGGTCATGGACTCGGCCTGCGAACCCTGGACACCAAGTTCAACGTCCTGTTCCGCGGCCACTTCCATCAGCTGGTCCCAGGTCACGGGCTGTGACATGTCGAGTCCGGCTTCCTCAGCCACTGATTCCCGGTACCAGAGAATCTGGGTGTTCGCCCAGAACGGTACGGTGACCAGTCGGTCCTCGTACATGGCTCCCGCCAATGCGCCTTCCAGGGTGTTCTCGGTGGTGCTATCGGCAATGTCCTCGGGAACCGGGGCGAGGAAGGTTGCCAGCTCGGGGACAAACGGAGGATCGATGCTCATGATGTCGAGCGAAGAGTCATTGGCCGCGAGCCGCCGCGCAAGCTGCTCGCGCTGCGCCGCTGCGTCATTGGGGAGGAGTGATGTTTCGATCCGGTATTCCCCGTCTGCCTCCTCGGTACAGCGCTGCGCGATGTCAGCCTGGCCGCCGGCGTCGGGGTTGATGTACCAGGTGAGAGTCGGTGGACCGGAATCCGCCGGTCCGCATCCGGTGAGTAGGAGGGAAGTGAGGCCCAGCGAGGTGACTGCCACTGCGACACGGCGTTCCCGTACCCGCTCTCGCTGCTGAATAATCCTGCGATTTCCCGGCATACGTACCTCGCCTCCACATCGAGTTTGGACTGCTTCCAGCCCTCCGGTTGTTCCAACCGGAGAATACGAAGCACCCTTTGTGTTCTCGACACTAAGCCCTGGGCGGCGATTCCGCTAGGAGGCGCAGTTCGCGCGGTGCGCCGGTGCCCGGGTACGGCAATGGCCCCGCAGAAACTGCGGGGCCATTCGAAGGTTTGCCGGGTGGGTTTGCCGGGAGCGTGCTAGAGAAGCGCTGCGTTGTTCAGTGCGAACGGCGGACGCTGCAGGCCCTCCGTCAAGCCTTCAGCTGGGTCATTGCCCAACTCGATGATCTTGTTGGCGGAATCGACGTGCACGATGGTGGGCACATAGGAGCGCGCCTCTTCGGTGGTCATTGCCGCATAGGTGATGAGAATGACGGTGTCGCCCTGGTGAACCAGGTGCGCTGCGGGACCGTTGATGCCGAGGACACCCGAACCGCGCTCGCCGGCGATGGTGTAGGTCTCCAGACGGGCACCGTTGGTGACGTCCACGATGGAGACCATTTCGCCGGGAAGGATGTCCGCGGCGTCCAGCAGGTCCAGGTCGACCGTCACCGAACCCACGTAGTGGAGGTCCGCGTGGGTCACCGTGGCGCGGTGGATCTTGGACTTGAACATTGTGCGATTCATCGCGTCAAGTCTACGCTGGCTGCCGCCGGTGTGCGATGTGGGGTTGGGCACGCCGCCGGCACCCGGCCGGCTCAGGAGTCAGCCGATTTCCGCAGCGCCCGGCCGAGGATGGCGCTGCTCAGTGTCTCCACCAGTTCCTGGTTTGCCAGCGGGTTGCTCTGTAGGGTGAAATCCACATCCCCGAGCGGCGGCAGGTCAAACCGGTTGGTTACCTGCACCAGGTCGTCCGGAATGAGGGACTGCGGAAAGACCGCCAGACCGATGCCCGCGCGCGCGGCCGCCAGCACGCCGTTGATCTCACGGGTGTTGCACGTGATCCGCCAGGTTCGGCCGGCCTTCTCGAGCGCCTCGATGGCCATCTGCCGGCTGAGGCTGGGCGCCTGGTAGGCGATCAGCGGGACGGGTGCGCCGTCGTCGAGCGTTGTTTTGCCGTGGCCGGCCCACACCAGGCGGTCACGCTGCACCAGGGTGCCCTCACCGGTTCCAGCCATGTACTTGATGAGGATGAGGTCCAGTTGGCCGGCGCGCAGGCGCCGCAGCAGCGGAGGGCTCTGCGACACGGTCAGCTCCAGGTTGATCTGCGGATACAGCTGTCGGAAATGGCGGAGGATGCGGGGGAGCTGGGTGATCGCAAGATCATCCGCGACACCGAAACGGAGCCGCCCGCGCATCGCCGAGCCCGAGAAATAGGCGAGCGCCTGTTCCTGCGCCGCGAGGATGGTGCGCGCGAACCCCGCCATCGCGTCGCCGTTGTCGGTCAGGCGCACCTCCCGGGTATCCCGGGCAATCAGCATCCTGCCGGCCGCCTTCTCCAGCTTCCGGACGTGCTGGCTGACTGTGGGCTGGCTCAGGCCCAGCCGCGCGGCGGCCCCGGTAAAACTGTGCGTTTCCGCGACCGCGAGAAAGGACTTCAGCTGGAGCGAATCAAACACGGACGGCCCTTCCCTCATGTTTATTACGTTCTGCAATAGTACTTATAAGCCTGATCACTGTTCCTAATGTGACCGGCGCTGGTTAGCGTTGAATGGTCCCACTCCTTCCAGCCGTCACCCGAACTAGCTCAGGAACACTCTCTTGGCACCCCCACCACCCTCCGCGCCCGCCGGAGACCCGACTCTGACCGCTCCGATCGCCGTGATTCACCAGCGCCCCGCCTGGCGGGACACGTTCATCTCCCTGCGCATCCCCAACTTCCGCCTCTTCGCCATATCCCACCTGATTGCCGTCGTCGCGCTCTGGATGCAGCGCATCGCGCAGGACTGGATGGTGCTCGAACTGTCCGGGTCGGTGACCGCGGTCGGGATTACGGTGGCACTGCAGTTTGCGCCGATGCTGATCCTTGGACCGTGGGGAGGGGTGGTTGCCGACCGCTGTTCCAAGCGCGTGCTCCTCATCATTTCGCAGAGCGTTGCCGCCCTGATGGCTGCAACCATGGCCGTGCTGTCACTGACCGGGGCCATCGAGGTATGGCACGTCTACCTCATTGCCCTCGTGCTGGGCCTGGTCACAGTGGTGGATGCGCCGGCACGGCAGGTCTTCGTCAATGACCTCGTGGGCGCCACCTACCTGCGCAACGCCATCAGCCTCAACTCCTCGATCTTCCAGCTCGGAGCCATGGTGGGTCCGGCCGTCAGCGGTTTGCTGATTGTCGCTGTCGGGAGCGGCTGGGCGTTCGCCATCAATGCGCTCGCCTGCACCTACACGGTGCTGACCCTGTGCCGGCTGCGTACGGACCAGCTCAACACCACCGCCCCCGCCGCTCGTTCAAAGGGACAGCTGCGCGAGGGTGCCCGGTATCTCGCCGGCAAGCCGGCGATTTTCTGGACCACCGTCTGCGCGGCGTTTGTCGCGGTGTTTGCGCTCAGCACTCCGGTGCTCCTGGCGGCCTTTGCCGACGACGTCTTCGAGTCCGGCGCGGGTGGCTATGGGCTGCTCAATACGGCGCTCGCGAGCGGGTCGCTGGTGGGAGCCCTCGCATCAACAAGGCGGACCCAGTTGCGATTGCGTGGGGTGCTCGGCGGGATGACCGCGTTCGGCGGGTTCATGGTGCTTGCCGCGTATGTTCCCAGCCAGCTCGCGTTCACCGCGCTGATGTTCTGTGCCGGTATCGGATGCCTGTGGTTTGTCACCGGAGCCAACCAGCTTGTCCAGGTTTCCACGAACCTTGCCATCCGCGGCCGCGTCATGAGCCTGTACATGATGGTGCTCATCGGCGGCCAGGCGCTGGGCGGTCCTATGGTCGGCTGGCTCGCGGAGAATATCGGCGCGCAGGCAACAATGGTGGTGGCGGGCGGGGTTCCGGTGCTGGCGGCGGGGTGCATCGCCGTCGTACTTGCCCGCCGGGGCCAGCTCACGGTGCGCTTCCGCTGGACACGTTCACCGCACGAACGACGCCGGCTGGTTGCGATCGTGCCGAAGGTTTCGTAGCCGGGCCGCCGGTCCGTTTCCGAAGGGAAGAGTGCGCTTCCGCAGGGAACAAGGTCCGCTTCCGCAGGGAAATAATGGGGACCATGAACGTGCTCCTTGTGGTTGTGCTCTTTGCCGTTGCAGCGTTGGCCGAAATCGGGGGTGCCTGGCTTGTCTGGCAGAGCATTCGGGAGGGCCGGCCATGGTGGTGGGCCGGATTGGGCGTCATGGCCCTCGGTGCCTACGGATTCGTGGCGACGCTCCAGCCGGAAGCGCACTTCGGCCGGATTCTCGCGGCCTATGGAGGCGTATTTGTTGCGGGTTCCCTCGCGTGGGGAGTGGTTCTGGACGGGTTCCGTCCGGACCGCTGGGACCTGGTGGGCAGTGCCGTCTGCCTGATCGGCGTCGCCGTGATCATGTTCGGCCCCCGGACGACGGGCTGAGCCATGATTCTTTCCTGGAGCGGATTCTTTTCTGGAGCGGGCGACGGGAATCGAACCCGCGTATCGAGCTTGGGAAGCTAGCGCTCTACCATTGAGCTACGCCCGCATGCGGCCTGAACCGCTCCATAAACACTACAACATCTACCGGGTGGCCTGATGACGTGACCTGATGACACAGGTGACGGCGCAGCCGCTGCGTGACGGACTCAGGTGTGGCCCCCTGGTTCCTCCGCCGGCTCGTCAGGCAGTTCTTCCGCCGGCTCCTCGGGCGGCGCGTTGCGGGCACGTTCGAGCAGCTCCTTCCAGGGGCCCTGCACGGCGCTCTCGGGGACCGTCGCATCGCGGTAGCCCACCACCACGATGTGGTAGATGAAGCGGTCCCGTTGGAGGGTCTCTGCGTTCTCCGCCTCGGCCTGCTCCAGGAGAGGCAGCCAGCGCTCCTCAGCCTCGGCGGGACTCACCTCGACGCTCCAGGTGCGCGACAACCCGGCGAAGCCGCCGGACCGCGAGACCTCGATGCGGGTCACAGCACACCCACCTCCCGCCAGGCGTACCCGACAGCCTCCACCTCCGGTGAACCTTCACCGAAGCGGGCCTTCGCCGCGTCCACTGTCACGTCCGCGAACCGGGAGAAGGTGCAGTCCTCGGGAACGTTTCCACCGGTCGCGGCGTCATACCAGATCTGGCCTGCCCGTTCCCAGGCGTAGCCGCCCAGCCGGGTTGCGGCGATATAGAACGCGTGATTCGGGATACCGGAATTGATGTGGACACCGCCGTTGTCAGACGTAGTTTCCACATAATCGGCCATGGTGGCGGGCTGCGGGTCCTTGCCCAGGACGTCGTCGTCGTAAGCGGTTCCGGGCGCCTTCAGCGAGCGCAGCGCGCGCCCCTGCACCTGATCGGTGAAGATGCCCTCCCCGACCAGCCAGCCGGCGGTATCAGCGGACTCGCCGCGCACCCGCTGCTCCACCAGTACTCCGAAGACATCCGAGACCGACTCATTGAGCGCTCCCGACTGTCCCTGGTACCGCAGGTTGGAGGTGTACTGGGTGAACCCGTGTGCGAGCTCGTGGCCGATGACGGTGAGCGAGGCGGTGAACCGGCCGAAGATCTCGCCGTCGCCGTCTCCGAAGACCATCCGGAAGCCGTCCCAGAAGGCGTTGTCATACCGCTGGCCATAGTGCACGGTGGCGTCCAGCGGCAGCCCGGCGTCGTCGATCGAGGACCTTCCGTACACCTCCTGAAAGAGCCCGTAGGTTGCACCGAGGCCGTCGTAGGCTTCATCTGCCGCTGCGTCGCCCACCGGCGGATCTCCCTCGCGGCGGACAGCCTCGCCCGGCAGGGTTTCCGTGCCGCGCGCGTCCGAAATAGTTCGGCGCAGGGCGAGCACGACGGCGGTACCGGCTCCGCGCGAAGGATCCCGCGGAGCGGCGGCCCTCGCACTGTGGATCGGGTCCAGCTGCACCAGCGCCCGACGTGCCGCGGCCGCAGCATTGTGGTGCCGGGGGTCTTCCAGGCCGGCAAGCCTGGACAACAGATAGGGCGGAACGATGCTGCAGCGGGTATGTACGGGTGCGTTCATGCGGCCTCCTTGGTTGGGTCCAACCTAGTTGCCGCCTCTGACAGTCTT
The DNA here is from genome assembly GCF_000520475.1 of Arthrobacter sp. 35/47. Taxonomy (NCBI): domain Bacteria; kingdom Bacillati; phylum Actinomycetota; class Actinomycetes; order Micrococcales; family Micrococcaceae; genus Arthrobacter; species Arthrobacter sp. 35/47. Next base: position 9,915 of record NZ_KI914605.1, on the reverse strand, counting down.
CAATGTCCAGCGAAGAACTAGGCTGGGGCCATGAGTGTGGAGCGGAACACCCGGGATCTCGAGGCCGGCATTGAGAAGGACTTCTCGCAGAAGATGAGTTACGGCTCGTACCTGGCGCTGGATGCGCTGCTGAGCGCGCAGCATCCGGTCAGTCGGCCGGAGCACCATGACGAGATGCTGTTCATCATCCAGCACCAGACCTCCGAGCTCTGGCTGAAGCTCGTCCTGCATGAACTTGGCGCGGTCCGGACGCGACTGCGCAGCGATGACCTGCGGGCAGCGATGAAGGGCATCGCCCGGATCAAGCACATCCAGCGGTCCCTCACCGAACAGTGGTCCGTGCTGGCGACGCTGACGCCGTCGGAGTATGCGGAGTTCCGTGGTGCGCTCCAGGCGGCCAGCGGTTTCCAGTCCTACCAGTACCGCGCCGTCGAATTCCTGCTGGGCAACAAGAACGCGGCGATGCTGCAGGTTTTCGAAAGTGACCCTGAGGCCCGGGAGCTTCTGTCCCGGCTGCTGCACGAGACGAGCATCTATGACGAGTTCACCCGCTACCTGTCCCGGCGCGGCTACGCTATCCCGGCGGAGCTGCTCGAGCGGGACGTCACCCAGGCACACGAATTCAACCCCGCTCTGGTGCAGGTCTACAAGGAGGTTTACGAGGACTCCGCCGGGCACTGGGATGTCTACGAGGCGTGCGAGGAACTCGTGGACCTGGAGGACAACTTCCAGCTGTGGCGGTTCAGGCACCTGAAGACGGTGGAGCGCACCATCGGCTACAAGAGCGGAACCGGCGGCTCGAGCGGGGTCGGTTTCCTCCAGAAGGCGCTGGAGCTGACGTTCTTCCCCGAATTGTTCGCGGTGAGAACCGAGATCGGGCGCTGAGCTTCGCCGATGAATCTGCGGCAATCCTCGTACGGTATTTTTAGACGGTGCTGATCTCAGACCGCGACATCCGAACCGAAATTGCCGCCGAGCGCATTCTCCTCGACCCCTATGATCCCGCGATGGTCCAGCCGTCGAGCGTGGACGTCCGCATCGACCGGTTCTTCCGGCTCTTCGACAACCACAAGTACGCCCACATCGATCCGGCCGAGAACCAGCCGGACCTGACGCGCCTGGTCGAAGTGGCTCCGGATGAGCCGTTCATCCTGCACCCGGGGGAGTTTGTCCTCGGTTCCACCTATGAGATGGTCACCCTGCCCGACGACATCGCCGCACGGCTCGAGGGCAAATCCTCGCTGGGCCGCCTGGGGCTGCTCACCCACTCAACCGCCGGGTTCATCGACCCGGGCTTCTCCGGCCACGTCACCCTGGAGCTGTCCAATATGGCAACGTTGCCGATCAAGCTGTGGCCGGGCTCCAAGATCGGTCAGTTGTGCTTCTTCAAGCTCACCTCGCCGGCGGAGCACTCGTACGGATCCGGCCCGTACGGCAACCGTTACCAGGGCCAGAGGGGCCCGACGGCGTCACGCAGCCACCTGAATTTCCACCGCACTCCCATTACGGAGGGCTCAGCGGAACAGGAACCCGCTGCCGGCGCCTGACAGCAGAACTCAGGGCGCAGACACGGTTCAGGGCGCAGGCACGACGGCGGGAGTCACCTTTGCCGGCGGCTTCACCGGAAGCAGGACCAACAGTCCTGCAAGCAGCACCACCAGGATCCCGATGATCCCGAACCGCTGTTCCCCGAAGATGCCGATGAAGAGGGAGAACAGTGCCGGGGCCAGGAAGCTGACGGCGCGGCCCGTGGTTGCGTAGAGGCCGAACATCTCGCCCTCCTCACCGGCGGGGGACAGGCGTGCGAGGTACGCGCGTGACGAGGCCTGCGCCGGGCCCATAAACAGGGTGAGCAGAAGCCCGAAGACCCAGAACGTGGTGTCACCGCTCCACTGCACTCCGAAAAAGTCGTGATCCTCCGCACCGAGGATCAGAATTGCGGTGCCGGACCCCAGCAGGCCGATCAGCGCCACGATAATCACCAGCTTGGGGCCCACGCGGTCGTCGAAGAAGCCTCCGATCACTGCACCGACCGCTGCGATGACGTTGCCGACGATCGCGAAGAGGATCACCTCGCTGAGCGCGAAACCGAAGGTTCCCGCAGCGATGACACCGCCGAACGTGAACACCGCCGCAAGGCCGTCACGGAAGATGGCGCTCGCGAGGAGGAAGAAGATGGTGTGCGGGCTGGTCCGGTAGATCGCCTTGATGCGGCGGAAGAGCAGGCCGTAGGACGCAAGGAAGCCGAGCCTGTCGGCGTTCCGCTGGCGCGGGACCTCCGGCACGGCGAACATCACCGGTAGCGCGAACGCGAGGAACCAGAGTGCGGAGAACACGGCAACCAGCCGGATGTTGAGGGCGTCCTCGGTGCTGGAACCGAACCAGTCGAAGACCGGCTGAACAAAAGCAACCAGCACAATCACCAGGGCCGCAATGCCGCCCACATAGCCCATCGCCCAACCGAAACCGCTGACGCGGCCGATACTGGACGGCGTTGAGATCTGCGCAAGCATCGCGTTGTAGTTGACGCCGGCGAATTCGAAGAAGATGTTGGCCGCCGCGATCAGCGCCACGCCCAGGAGCAGCAGCTCCGGTCGCGGAAAGACAAAGAAACACAGCGCGGTCAGGACGGCTACTGCGAGGCTGTTTACTCCCAGCCAGAGCTTCCGGCGGCCGCCCACATCGGAGCGCTGGCCCGTCACGGGTGCCAGCAGGGCAATGAACAGGCCCGCGACCGCCAGACCGGCTCCAAGCACCCCGGAGGCATAGGCCTCGCCGCCGAACGCGTCCGAGGTCAGGTAGACGGTGAACACGAACGTGGTCATGACGGCATTGAACGCGGCGGAGCCCCAGTCCCAGGAAGCCCACGCGAGTACGGGTCTGGACAGTAGACGGCCGGTGGGTTGGCGGGGTTCCGTGCTCATACGCTGCATGCTATCTGCTGGGGGAGTTCAACCGCCTGAGCCCCGCTTTTATTCCGGGTGCCGGCCGCTTGAGCGGAGGGCTGAACGGGGCCGGAGTATAAGCATGCCTCGGGTAGAATAGAAAAACGCCCTTGACCGTCAGCTGACCGTCTCTACAGGAGAGATCAGGAGATCATCGTGCTACTCGTGCTCATCGCCCTCTTCGCGGTGGCCGGGATAGCGCCCCTGATCTTCCGGCTCATGGGACGGTCGGCGTTCTACGTCCTTTCCGCCGTTCCGGCGGCAGGTTTCATCTGGCTCCTGATGACCTTCGGCGCCTACACCGGCACCGGGCAGGGTCTCGGCAGCGGCCAGCCCAACGCACCGCCGTCCGTCGTCGTTCCCTGGATCCCCCAGCTCCAGCTCGAGCTGGCGTTCCGGATGGACGCCCTATCGGCCGTTCTCAGCATCCTGGTCCTCGGCGTCGGGTCCCTCGTGCTGTTCTACTGCGCCCGCTACTTCAAACAGGACGACGCGGACGTCGGGCCGTTCGGCGCGCACCTGCTGGCGTTCGCCGGCGCCATGTTCGGGCTCGTGATTGCCGACGACCTCATCCTCCTGTTCATCTTCTGGGAACTCACCACGGTGCTGTCCTATCTGCTCATCGGGTACTCACGGCACCGGCTGTCCGCCAGGCGGGCTGCGTTGCAGGCCCTCATTGTGACAACGCTCGGCGGCCTGGCCATGCTCGTTGGCCTGATCCTCCTGGGACAGTCGGCGGGAACCTACCGGATGTCGGACATCCTCGCCCGGGCGGACGCGCTCACCGGCCCGATGGTTGAGACAGCCCTCGTGCTCATCCTGGTGGGCGCGCTCTCCAAGTCAGCCCTGGTTCCGTTCCACTTCTGGCTTCCGAGCGCCATGGCGGCGCCCACGCCGGTGAGCGCGTATCTCCATGCCGCGGCCATGGTGAAGGCGGGCATCTACCTGGTCGCCAGATTTGCTCCGGGCTTCTCCGAACATGCCGTGTGGGCGCCGATTGTGCTCGCTTTCGGGCTGGTGACGATGATCTTCGGGGGCTGGCAGGCCCTGCGGCAACACGACCTGAAGCTCCTGCTGGCGTATGGGACGGTGAGCCAGCTCGGGTTCCTGACCATGGTGGTTGGTCTCGGCGGCCGGGAGGCAGCGCTCGCCGGACTCGGTCTCCTGCTGGCGCACGGTTTCTTCAAGGCAACGCTGTTCCTGGTGGTCGGCATCATCGACCACCAGGCCGGCACCCGCGACATCCGTAAGCTGTGCGGTATCGGCCGCTCGGCGCCCCTGCTCGCCTCGGTCGCTGTCCTCGCCGCCGCATCCATGGCCGGCCTGCCGCCGCTGCTGGGTTTCGTGGCGAAGGAGTCCGTGCTTGAAGCGTTCGTCCATCACGCAGAAGGCGGTCCGTCCGGCGCGGTGGTCCTGGCAGGGATGGTCCTCGGCTCGATGCTGACCTTCGCCTACAGCGCCCGTTTCATCTGGGGCGGGTTTGCACGCAAGTCAGCAATGCCCACACCGTTCAAGCGGGTGGAGCCCTCCTTCCTGTTTGCTCCGGCGCTGCTTGCCGCTGCCTCCGTGGTCTTCGGCCTGCTGCCGGCGCCGCTGGACGCAGCTGTCCAGCCGTACGTGAGCCTGTTCCCGCCGGTCGAGGAGACACCCCACCTGCTGCTGTGGCACGGCGTCACGCCCGCGCTGTTCCTCTCCCTGGCCACCATCGGCGGCGGCCTCGTCCTGTTCCTGCTGCGCGAGCGGTTCGAACGGCTGCAGACGAGGATGGCGACAAACATCGACGCCGAACAGAACTACAAGTTCGTGATCGGCGTCCTCGATGATGTCGCCGTGTGGCTGACCGGCCGGACCCAGCGTGGCTCCCTGGCGTTCTACCTGTTCGTGATCCTGACGATGGCGATCCTCACCCCGCTCTCCGCGCTGATCCTCTTCAATGCGCCGGTGCCGCAGGAGTGGTATCTGGCGGACTCACCCGCCCAGCTGATTGCCGGCGTCGTCGTCATTCTGGGCGCGCTGGCCGCACTGCGCGCCAACAAGCGGTTCATGGCCGTCATCATGGTGGGGCTCACCGGTTACGGCATCGCGCTCATCTTCGCGCTGCAGGGCGCCCCGGACCTGGCGTTGACGCAGCTTCTGGTCGAGACCATTGTGCTGGTTGCCTTTGTGCTGGCGCTCAGATCGCTGCCCGCGCGCCTGTGGCAGCGTGAAACCGGCCGGAAGTACCGGGTGCTTCGGGGAGTGCTGGGAATCTCCTTCGGCCTGGTGATGGCCGCCATTGCCATGTCGGCGATGGCCTCCCGGGTGGCGGAGCCGATCTCGCGGAGCTTCCCCTCGCTGGCGTACGACGACGGCGGCGGTGCCAACATTGTCAACGTCACCCTGGTGGACATCAGGGCGTGGGACACTTTCGGTGAGATCAGCGTGCTCGCCATCGCAGCCACGGGTGTTGCGAGCCTCATCTTCATCCGGGGCCGTGGCGACGGCCGGGTGCGTGCGGACGGGGTCAAGAGCGGAACTGTAGGCCGGAACAAAGAACCGATCGATGCCTACGGACGGGAAGCCGCGGCCCTCGAGCTGGCGAAGAAGTTCGCGAGCTCCGCCAACGATGCCTGGCTTGTCGCCGGACGGACGCTCGCTCCGGAACGGCGCTCCATCATCTTCGAGGTGGTCACGCGGCTGCTGTTCCACTCGATCATTGTTTTTTCGGTCTACCTGCTGATCGCCGGGCACAACCTGCCCGGCGGAGGTTTTGCCGGCGGTCTGATGGCGGGGCTGGCGCTGACCATCCGCTACCTTGCGGGCGGGCGTTTCGAGCTGGCTGAGGCAACCCCCGTCAGTGCAGGGCTGCTGTTGGGCGGAGGCCTGGCTACCGCCGCGCTCACCGCGATTGTGCCGGTGTTCCTCGGCGGCCAGGTGTTCCAGAGCGCAATCCTCGAGTTCACCTGGCCCGTCTTCGGAGACATCAAGTTCGTCACCTCCACCATCTTCGACATCGGGGTCTACCTGGTGGTGGTGGGGCTGGTCCTTGACGTGCTGCGCAGCCTCGGCTCGGAAATCGATGAGCGCAGCGAGGGTCAGACCGCAACCATCGACGCCGGAACGCCTGAACCGGCGGCGGAACAAGAAGAGTCCAGGGGTCCAAAGGAAGAGGTGGTTCCGTGAGCGTCAACATCACGCTGCTGGTAATCATGGCCGCCCTCTTTGCCGCCGGGATCTACCTTCTGCTGGAGCGAAGCCTGACCCGGGTCCTGCTCGGCCTGATCCTCGTCGCGAACGGCGCGAACATGCTGCTGCTCGCCGGCGGCGGGCCGGCGGGGAAAGCGCCCCTGTATTCGGCCGACATCCCTGCCGAGGAGTACAGCGATCCCCTGCCGCAGGCGCTGATCCTCACCTCGATTGTCATCTCCTTCGCGGTCACGGCGTTCATGCTCGGCATCATCTACCGGTCATGGGTCCTCGGCCGCCAGGATGAGGTCCAGGACGACATCGAGGACCGGCGGGTGGCGTCGCAGAGCAGCTTCGATGCTGAGGATGACGCAGAGATTCCCGTCGAGACCACCGAATTCACTCCGGTTGAAGAGGCGGAGGAAGCACCCGGCGCGCAGCGCGGACCCAGCACCCGGACCACTACACGGAGGGAGAAGCGATGAATGTAGCCAACCTGGCGCCGCTGGCCGTCGTGCTGCCGATCCTCGGCGCGGCCATGGCCTTCCTCCTCATCCGCCACTCCCGGTCACAGCGCGCGGTGAGCATCGGTACGTTAAGCGTCACGCTGCTGATTGAGGCGTTCCTTCTCGTGGATGCAGGCGCCAGGGGAACCACGGCGGTCTTCATCGGGGGATGGGCGGCGCCCTTCGGCATCACGATGGTCGTGGACCAGTTCTCCGCGCTGATGCTGGTGGTGTCTTCCGCGGTGAGCCTGGCGGTCCTGATCTACGCCACCGGCCAGGGCATGACCGACGGCGATGAAGACGGCCCGATCTCGATCTTCCACCCCACCTACCTGATTCTGGTGGCCGGTGTTTCCAACGCCTTCCTGGCCGGTGACCTCTTCAACCTGTACGTCGGATTCGAAATCCTGCTCACCTCCAGCTACGTATTGATGACCCTCGGCGGCACCACGCCGCGCATCCGTGCCGGGGTGACCTACGTCGTCGTCAGCGTGGTGTCATCGATGCTGTTCCTGATCAGCATCGGCATGATTTACGCCGCCACGGGAACCATCAACATGGCCGACCTGGCCCTGAAACTGGCCGACATCGACCCCGCCACGCAAATGATCCTGCATCTGATGCTGCTGGTGGCCTTTGGTATCAAGGCGGCAGTCTTCCCCCTGTCGTTCTGGCTGCCCGACTCCTACCCGACAGCGCCGGCGCCGGTCACTGCGGTGTTCGCAGGCCTGCTGACGAAGGTCGGCGTGTACGCGATGGTCCGCACTGAAACGCTGCTGTTCCCTGGCGACCGGATCAATACGCTTCTCATGGTGGTCGCGATGCTCACCATGATTGTGGGGATTCTCGGCGCGCTCGCCCAGTCGGACATCAAACGTATGCTCTCCTTCACGCTCGTCAGCCACATCGGCTACATGGTGTTCGGGCTTGCCATCTCCACCGTCATCGGTCTCGGAGCTGCGGTCTACTACGTGGCGCACCACATCATTGTGCAGACCAGCCTGTTCCTCGTGACGGGCCTCATCGAACGCCGCGGCGGAACTGCCAACATGGACCGGCTCGGCGGGCTCGCGAAAATCTCCCCCTTCCTGGCACTGCTGTTCTTTGTACCCGGCATGAACCTCGCAGGCATACCGCCGTTCTCCGGGTTCCTCGGGAAGCTTGGCCTGCTGCAGGCAGGCGTGGAACTTGGTACGCCTCTGGCCTTTGTGCTGGTGGGAGCAAGCGTGACAACCAGCCTCCTGACCCTGCTGGTGATTGCGCGGGTATGGAACCGCGCGTTCTGGCGCAGGCCCGAGGACGCTACGCACCCGGACCCGATCCTGATGTCCACCTCACACGACGGGTCCGCCGCCACCACCTCGGGGAAGGTCACTGGCCACAGCACCGGGAAGTTTGCGGGCAGGAACGCCGTGGACCTGCTCCCGCGCACCATGGTGGGAGCCACGGCCGGGCTGGTCCTGCTCGGCGTCAGCCTGACCGTCATGGGTGGACCCCTGTTCGCGCTGAGCGACCAGGCGGCGCAGCAGATGCTGGAGCGGACGCCCTATATTGACGCGGTCCTCGGTGAGGGAGCCACCGAAGCGGCAGGAGCAACACCATGATGTCCAGGCAACGCATCCCGCTCCTCGTTGAACTTCCGCTGCTGGTCTGGCTTGTGCTGGTGTGGGGAGCCCTCTGGCAGGATTTCAGCCCGGGCAACCTGCTATTCGGCGCGCTGATCGCGTTCGCCGTCGCCAACCTGCTCTACCTCCCGCCGGTTGAACTGGGCGGGCGGTTCAACCTGCTGTACGCCGTCGGGTTTGCCGGCAGGTTCCTCTACCAGTTGGTTCTCGCCAGCGTCCAGGTCTTCTGGCTGGCGCTCACCCGCGGCCCCCACCTGAAGAACGCGGTGGTTGCGGTGCGGCTGCGCAGTCCCTCGGACCTGCTGGTGACGGCCACCGGGCACGCGCTCTCGCTGATCCCCGGGTCCCTCGTGGTGGAGGTGGACCGATCCACCTCCACCCTGTACCTGCACTGCCTGAACGTCGTTACCAGCGAGGACGCGGAGAACGTCCGCCGGAATGTGCGGCGGACCGAGGAATGGCTGATCCGGGCAATGGGGTCACGCGAGGATCTCGCACGGTTGGGCATGCCTGCTCCGCATCACCTCGACGGAAGGGGACACCAGTGAGCATCCTGCTCGGAATTGTGGCCGTCATCCTCGGATTCTCGGCGCTCTGCGCCATCTACCGGGTGGCGCGCGGACCGTCGATCCTTGACCGGGTACTGGCTGTCGATGTGCTGCTCGCCATTGTGGGCGGCGCACTGGCGGCGGAGATGGTGTTTAACGGTCACACCAACAGCCTGGTGATCCTGGTGGCGACCTCGGTCATCGGGTTTATCGCATCCGTGACGGTGGCCCGGTTCGTCACCGAGAGGAAGTGAACCGCTGATGGACGCTGCCCTGGATCTTCTCGCCGGTGTGCTCCTCCTCGGCGGGGCCCTCATGTCGCTGGCCGCAGCAGTCGGCCTGTTGCGTTTTCCTGACCTGTTGAGCCGTATGCACGCGGCGACCAAGCCGCAGGTGCTCGGCCTGCTGCTGTTCCTGCTGGCAATTGCGGTACAGCAGCGCACCTGGGCTGCGATCCCTGTGCTGGTGCTCTGCTGGGTCTTCCAGCTGCTGACGGCTCCGGTTTCCGCGCACATGGTGGGACGCGCAGGTTACCGGACCAAGCACCTGCGCAAGGACCTGCTCAGCATGGACGAGTTGGACGAAGTCGTGGAACACGCGGCCAACCGCCGCCGTAAAGAGGCTGACCGGGCGTCCAACGAGTAAGTCGGGCCGCGCCTCGGACGAGTGAGCCTGACGCGCGTTGAACGATTGAGCCTGACGCGCCTCGGACGAGTGAGCCTGACGCGCGTTGAACGAGTAATCTTGACCGCGCGTCCAACCAGCGAGCCCGACATGACTTTCATGTCGGCTGGTAGGCAACAATTGCCCAGGCGTCTTCCGGTCATGGTGGCGCGGTGCTGGGTCCGGTGTGTGCGAGTTGGTGGTGGACGGCTTCTTCCACTTGCCGGTACCGGTTGCGTTTGGGGTTCCGGTGGGGGTCGATGTATTTCGGTGGCCGGAACCATGGGATTCCCTGAACTGATTCGACCGACCAGTTGCCCTCGTGGATCAGGTGGTGATGCCGGGAGCAGAGCAGCACGCCGTGGCTGATGCTGGTGGTTCCGCCCGTTGCCCACGGGACGATGTGGTGGGCTTCGCACCAGGTGGCGGGCACCGTGCAGTCCGGGAAGGCGCAGCCCTTGTC
>NZ_KI914604.1:37940-39609 GCF_000520475.1 Arthrobacter sp. 35/47 | reverse complement strand
CCCAAGGGTGGATCTTCCCCGCTCGAAAGTGGGCTCAGACTGGACTAGACGGCTGTACCTTTCGGTCCGCCGTCGTCGCCATTTGATTTCTCCGCGGCGCGGTCTGCGGCTTCCTTGATGTCATTGACGGCCTGCTTGGCCTCGTCATTGTGCGCAACATCCGCCACCGGCTTCGGTTCCACCGGGGCCGGAGTCTTCCAGGGATCCTCCACCGGCTGTGAAGCGCGCCAGACAGCAACCCCTGCGGTGATCGCGGCAGCGATGATGCCGCAGATCAGCCAGCCCTTGTTGCTCTTGCGCTGCTGCTTCCGCCTCAGATCCTTCGCAGCGCGCTGCGCGGCTTCAACGGCGGCCTTCTGTGCCTTCTTTACGGCTTTCTTGTCACCGGTTACCTTGGTGACGACGCCGGCAACACCGGCAGGAATGGTGGCGGCGGCGAGGGTGCGTGAGGCTGAGTCCGCAACATCACCCAGGCGGTGGGACACGGCCGGGATGTACTCCGACACCACGCGGTCCCGGGCGGAATTGATCGCCGGAGTGGCACGATCAAGGGTTTCCTGAATGCGGGGCGCGGTTTCGTCAACAATGTGGTTGATGCGGGGACCTACCCGGTCGAGGCCCTCCTGAATACGCGGAGTGACAACGGCGATGCCGTCGGACAGGCCCTGTGCCGCCCGGTTGACGCCGTGCTGGATCCGCGGCGCGGCCGTTTCAATGCCGCGTTCGAAGCGCGGAGCAACCCAGCCCTTTGCGGCATCCACCCGCGGAGCGGCCCAACCCCGTGCCGTGCCGACGCCCATCAGAACGTTGTTCTCGATGGTGCGGACAACGCGTTCGGATTTCTTCACAACTACCTCCCATGGATAGTGACTGTTGTTAGTCAGCCTACGTGCTATCCGGAGGTCCATGCTATCCGCCGGTTTATTTCACAGCATTTTCACTGTGCGCGGAACCCGCTGCATCCAGGCATTGCGCCGGACCTGCATGGGAGAATGGAGCGCATGACAGCTATCGCAACAGCACACGCAACCATCCACACAAGCCTCGGCGACATCAAGGTGGAGCTCTACGGCAACCATGCCCCCAAGACGGTCAAGAACTTCATCGGCCTCGCAACCGGTGAGATCACATGGACCCATCCCGGTACGGGCGAGGAAACCACGGCGCCGCTCTACGACGGAACCGTCTTCCACCGTGTCATCCAGGACTTCATGATCCAGGGCGGAGATCCCCTGGGCCAGGGCATCGGCGGCCCGGGCTACAAGTTCGACGACGAAATCAACCCGGACCTCGACTTCACCACCCCGTACAAGCTGGCAATGGCCAACGCCGGCCTGCAGAACGGACGTGGAACCAACGGCTCACAGTTCTTCATCACCTCGGTGCCCACCACCTGGCTGCAGGGAAAGCACACCATTTTCGGTGAAGTGAAGGATGAGGCATCCCGCGCCGTTGTCGACCAGCTGAACGCCATCCCCACCGATGGCCGTGACCGTCCCCTTGAGGACGTCGTCATCCGCAGCATCTCGGTTGAGCAGGTCTAGCGTTCCATGACATATGGAGTCCCGGCAGGCGAGCCGGACCAGGACATTCCCGTGTGCCTGCGTCATCCCGACCGGATGAGCTATGTGCGGTGTCAACGGTGCGGCAGGCCCGCCTGCCCTGAATG
>NZ_KI914604.1:6641-37840 GCF_000520475.1 Arthrobacter sp. 35/47 | reverse complement strand
CCCGCCTGCCCTGAATGCCAGCGTCCGGCCGCCGTCGGGATCCAGTGCGTGGACTGTGTGCGGGAAGCCCAGCGGAACGCTCCCGCCACCCGAACCATCTTCGGCGGGACCGTCCGGCAGGGCAAGCCTCTGGTGACGTTCACGCTCATCGGCGCCTGCGTGGCGCTCTTCCTTGCCCAGATGGCGATCCCCGGGGTCACCGACGCCCTGGCCTATGCAGGAATCTACACCTCGCAGTTCATTGCTCCGGAACCGTGGCGCATGATTACCGCCGCTTTCCTCCACTCGACGGGCTTCCTCCTCCACATCGGTTTCAACATGTACGCACTGTGGATCATCGGGCAGGCCCTTGAACCTCTCCTGGGCAGGGGAAGGTTCCTTGCTCTGTACCTGATCGCCGCCTTTGGCGGGTCAGTCGCCGTCCTACTCCTGACCAACCCCCTCCAGGGCGTTGTTGGAGCATCCGGTGCCGTGTTCGGGCTCTTCGGCGCCATGCTGATCGTGCAGCGGCGGCGGGGCGGAGACGTCCGGCAACTGGTAGTGCTGATCGCCATCAACACGGTATTGGGATTCGTGGTTGCCGGAATCTCCTGGCAGGCGCACCTCGGCGGGCTCCTGGCCGGAAGTGCTGCGGCTGCCATCATCGCGTACACACCGCGCGGCCCGAAGCGTTCACTGATCCAGTGGTCCGCTCTGGGCGGCCTGGCGCTCCTCCTCGGCGTGCTGGCATTCATCGGCGCCACCCTGGTGACACTTCCCGGATAGTTATCCACAGGGTTTATCAACAACGGGGAAAACTTACACACATGTAATTCCACAGCTGTGGATAAGCTGGATGCCCAATTTCTGCGGAAATCGCATTCGTCCCACCTAGAGTTACGCACACCTGTGGATAACTCGGTGCACAACGTGTGCATGAACGAGATCCGATGGGTGGACGGTCAGGTAATCGCCTCGCGCACCTCGGCGAGCAGGTCGCGCATCGCCGCCTCGGCAGAATGTGGATCGGCGCGCGCAATGGCCGCCGCGACAGCTTCATGGCTGGCGAGGGCGTGTTCGCGGGGAGTCCGCGGCATGAGGCCCTGATTGGTCCGGCCCCGCAGGACCTCCGTGACGACGTCGTCGAGTGCGGAGAACATTTCGTTCCCGCTGGCGCTCAACAACAGCGCGTGGAACTCGATATCCACGGCCAGGAACTCTTCCAGGCGGCCCGCTTCACCGAGCGCGCGCAGTTGACCGGCGAGCCGGAGCGCGGCGGCGCGCTGCTCTTCGGTGGCATGGCGGGCGGCGCCGGCAGCGGCAAGTGGCTCCACGGCGCAGCGCAGTTCCGTGAGGCTCCTGAACTGCCGCGCGCGGGAGGTCCCTTCAAGCCGCCATCGGATGATCCGTGCGTCATACACGTTCCAGTGATCCGGTGACTGGACCACGATTCCCACTCGGCGTTTGCTGAACACAAGATTCATGGACTCCAGAATCCGCATGCAATCCCGGATGACTGTGCGCGAGACACCGAAACGGTTCTGGAGTTCCTCAATAGTGAGACGTTCCCCGGGGCCAAGTTCGCCACCGACAATACTGCGCCCGAGCTCTTCGATGATGCTGCTGTACATCACTGCAGCTGCCGGAGCAGGGTCTTGCAGGGGCTGCGCCACAGGAGACCTTTCCGACGGTGGGGGTGGTGAGATCAGGATAGGCCGGGATGGCTGCATTTCAAAGGTGGTATCTTTCACGGACCAAAGGTGCTACCTTTATCGTCGAGTACGAGCGATGCGTCACACCGGCGCGAGCGACAACGGAGTCGAGGAGACACGATGGAATCACCAATGCATCTCGTCATCATGGGTGTGTCGGGATCGGGCAAGACCACGATCGCCACGGCTCTTTCAGATCGGCTGGGGTGGACCTATGCGGAAGCTGACGAGTTCCATTCCCCCGCGAACATTGAGCGGATGACCCAGGGAATCCCCCTGACCGACGAGGACCGCAAGCCCTGGCTGGAGTCCATTGCAGGCTGGATCAGCGAAAAAAGCGCTCACGGAGAATCAACAATTGTGACCTGCTCAGCCCTGAAAAAGGCATACCGCGATGTGCTGGCCGCAGCCGACGGCGATGTGCGCTTTGTTCACCTGCTGGGCGACGTCGAACTCATCCGTTCCCGTATGAAAACACGGACCGGCCACTTCATGCCGGAGTCGCTGCTCCCCTCACAGGTCAGCACCCTCGAACCCCTTCAGGAAGACGAACGCGGGCTCACTGTCGAGAATGTCCGCCCGCCCGCCGCGGTCCTTGACCGCATCATGGCCGAACTCGGGCTGAACGCCTGAAATCCACACAACGCAACGGAGAAGTAAATCATGGTCATCGAAGGTTGGACCCAGGCGCTCGGGGCTGGGCCGCTACTCCTTATCGCAGCCGCCGCCATCGCGGTACTGCTCGTCCTCATCATCAAGCTGCGCGTTCACGCCTTCGTGGCGCTCATTCTTGTCAGCCTCCTCACCGCCTTTGCAACCGGCATCCCGGCCAACCAGGTGGTTCCCGCGCTGACAAGCGGCTTCGGATCAACACTTGCATCGGTCGCGCTGCTCGTGGGCCTGGGCGCGATGCTCGGAAGACTGGTTGAGACTAGCGGCGGCGCCAAAGTGCTCGCGGATTTCCTGATTGGAAAGTTCGGTGAAAAGAGGGCCCCGCTTGCGCTCGGTGTGGCCTCGCTGATCTTCGGATTCCCCATCTTCTTCGACGCCGGACTGGTTGTCATGTTGCCCGTGGTGTTCTCCGTGGCTCGGCGTCTCGGCGGCGGCGTCCTCATTTACGGGCTGCCCGCAGCCGGCGCGTTCTCGGTCATGCACATCTTCGTTCCGCCCCATCCCGGGCCAGTGGCCGCATCCGAATTCTTCGGCGCCAACGTAGGTCTCGTTGTCCTCGTGGGGCTCATCACCGCCATCCCCACCTGGTACATCACCTGCTATCTCTATGGGTTGTGGATGGGCAAGCGCTTTGTCCTTCCGGTACCGGCGCTTCTCGGTCAGGCAGATGAAGAGCACGAGAGCAACCCGCCCTCCTTCGGCACCGTCGTCGCAATCCTGCTGCTTCCGCTGATCCTCATTTTCCTCAACACCGGTCTCAATGCGCTGAACGTGGGAGGGGCACTTCCGGAGGGAACGGCGGACCAGGTCTGGTTCCAGGTCCTGCGGACCATCGGTGAAACTCCGGTTGCCCTGCTCATTGCGCTGCTGGTTGCGGCCTACGTACTGGGTCGGCGCCGCGGAGTCGAAAAGACAGCGCTCGAAAAGGTCCTCGAATCCTCCCTCGGCCCGGTCTGCTCGGTCATCCTCATTACCGGTGCCGGTGGCATGTTCGGCGGTGTCCTGCGGACTTCTGGGATCGGCGCGGCCCTGGAAAGCGCGCTCGGCAACCTAGGCATTCCAGTCATCGTTGCGGGATTCCTCATTGCCGCGATCCTGCGCATTGCCCAGGGTTCGGCCACTGTTGCCCTCACCACGGCGGCGGGCCTGATCAGCCCGGCCATCGCATCGGCCGACTACAGCGGTCTTCAGCTCGCCGCGCTGGTCATAGCGGTCGCCGCAGGGTCAGTTGTGGTCAGCCACGTCAATGACTCGGGATTCTGGCTGGTGGGCAGGTTCTTCGACATGGATGTGAAGACCACGCTCAAGACCTGGACCGTCATGGAAACCGCTATTGGCGTCATGGGTTTCGGCATCGCTGCAGCCGTCTTTGGACTCGCATCGCTCGGCTGAACACAGCGGACTTCGGCAAAGACGGCAGGAGACGCCCCCGTTGGGGGGCGTCTCCTGTCATATCCGGTGGGACCAGGGTCCGGCTGAACCTTGTTTCCGGTTGAACCTTGTTCCGGTTAAACCTGGGCCCGGCTGGGCTAACGCCAGCGGGTAGTCATCAGGAACCCGACAATCGCGATTCCAAAGCCGATCAGGATATTCCACGAAGCGATGTCCGGGATGGGGAAGCGTCCCTCGGAGATGTAGTAAACAAGGATCCAGAGGAGTCCGAGAACCATCAGCCCGAACATCACGGGCTTGTACCAGACCGGGTTGGGCTTCGGTTCCGAAGCGGCGCGCGTCCTCGACTCCACCGGCTTCTTGCGGGACTTCGACTCGGGCACGGATCCTCCTAGACGGTGGCTGATCTTCCAGCCGCTGTGTTTACGGTCATACAGGCTCGGAAAGCGGCGACAACACCAGTTATCCTAATCAGGCACTATCATCATCGGCGCACGGTTCTAGCTGTCCATTCTAGCTAATGAACCGGGGACGTCACGCCCGGCAGCATATCCGTAGGCAGGGAGAAGGTTTGAGCAACGTTGGCGGCGGCATCGCGGTGGCCCGCCGTGACCGTTCCAGACGGCAGCCTGCCCCCCGCCGCCGTCGTGGTTTCCTGCAGATGGCGGCCCAGATTGTCGGTGAGCTACTCATCACTGCAGGGGTGATTCTCCTGCTGTTTGTCGCCTGGCAGCTGTGGTGGACCAATGTGGAATCCAACGCGAAACAGGATCAGGCTGTGGAAGAGTTCTTCGCGGATCTGGGTGAAGTACCGGCACCCCAGGAGGCGGCAGAAAACCCCCCGCCGTCCGCACCGGACGAGGTTCCGGTACTGGGACCGCGGGCAACCGGCGAAACCTTTGCTGTCCTCTATATCCCCCGCTTCGGCGAAAACTACACCCGTCCGGTGACGGGCGGTGTCACCACAGCGGTCCTCGACAACCTGGGGCTCGGGCATTACCCGGAGACCGGCATGCCGGGTGCGGTGGGCAACTTTGCATTGGCCGGCCACCGGCAGACCAACGGGGCCGTCCTCGACAACATTCACACTCTGGTTCCGGGCGACCGCATCCACGTGCAGACCCAGGACGGCTTCTACACCTACGTCTACCGCAACACGCAGATCGTGCTGCCTGACCGGGTCGATGTCCTCGCGCCCGTCCCCACCCAACCCGGCGCAGGGCCCCAGGAACGGATCCTTACCCTGACAAGCTGCAACCCGCGGTTCGGTGCGCAGGAGAGAATCATCGCCTACGCCGTCATGGAGTCGTTCCGGCCGCTCGCGGCAGGGCCGCCGGAAGAAATTGCCGCACAGGTCGGCGGCATAGCGGAAGGAGCTGCCTGATGTACGCCTTGATCTTTCGATCCCTCCCGGGGCCCCTCTGGCTACGGATCATCTGGGCGATCCTGCTCATCGCGGCCGCGCTTGCAGTCCTGGTGACCTGGGTATTCCCATGGCTCTCACAATTCAGTCCCCTGACAGATTCAACGATTGGCGCCTCAGCATGAGTAATCCCACCCGCATCCTTGTTGTGGATAACTACGACAGCTTCGTCTATACCCTCGTCGGCTACCTGCAGGAGCTCGGGGCGGAAACCACCGTTGTCCGGAACGACGACGTCACGCTTGAGGAGGCGGTGGCCCTCGCCGAGGCACGCGACGGAGTCCTCATCTCCCCCGGTCCAGGCGCGCCCGCGGAGGCCGGTGTCTGTATCGACCTGATCCGGTGGTGCGGCGAGCACGCGAAACCGATGCTCGGCGTATGTCTCGGACACCAGGCGCTGGCGGAAGCGTACGGCGGATCAGTGACCCACGCACCGGAACTCATGCACGGAAAGACCTCCCTGGTGGAACACGACTCCACGAACGTTTTCGAGGGCCTGAACTCGCCGCTCACCGCCACCCGGTACCATTCGCTCGCGGCTGTCGGCGATGTGCCTGACGAACTGCGGGTGACTGCGCGGACGGCCAGTGGAGTAATCATGGGACTCGAGCACCGTTCGGCGCCGCTGTGCGGGGTGCAGTTCCACCCGGAGTCCGTGCTGACGGAAGGCGGCTACCGGATGCTGGGCAACTGGCTGGAGCACCTGGGCCTTGCGGGTGCGGCTGAGCGTTCAGCGTCGCTGAGTCCGCTGATCCACCACGAATCAGCCTCCTAGGCCGTCCAGAACGTCTCCCACTACTCCGCTGTTGCCCTGCCCGCGACCCCGCCCCTCATTGCCGGGCTCTTCTTCCGCGGCGGGGCTTGGCTCCGGTTCCGGACTGGGGGTCGGTTCCGGCTCTTCCGGTGGGGCGGCAACGTAAACCACTACCTCGCTGCCTGGCGCAATATTGGAATCAGGCGCTGGTTCCTGCCGTGTGACCAGACCGGGCTCGACGACGGCGTTCTCCTCCTCCACTATCCGCGGCACCAGCGCCCTGGCAGGATCCTCAAGAATGGCCACGGCCTCCTCACGCGGCAGTCCGATGAGCCGGGGAACGGTCACTTGACCGGTGGAGAGCACCAGGTTCACTTCCGAGTCCGCAGGAACGGATGAGCCCAGCGCCGGTTCAGTGGCGATGACGCGGCCAACCGGGACTGTTGCACTGTTAGCTTCGCTCACGCTCCCACCGCGCAGGCCGACGGACTCCAGCGCGTCCCGGGCCGAGGACTCCGTCATCTGGAAGATGTCCTCCGGGATAGTGCGGTTAGCCGGACCTTCCGAAATCCGCAGGGTCACCAGGGAATCCGGCTCCACCTCGCTGCCGGCTTCCGGATCAGTACCGATGGCGACGCCGGCCTCCACTTCATCGTGGAAGGTCCGCTCCACCTGTGGTCGGAGCCCGACGGCTGTGAGAGCGTTGCTTGCCTCGGTTTCAGTCATGGAGTCCACTGCGGGCACGGATGTGAGGACGGGTTCCTCCGGTTGGGCGTTGAGGATCCCGAAGAGCGCCACGCCGCCGGCGGACAACACCAGGGCGAGCAGTACGAGAAGCACGGAGATCCAGCCGCGCCGCCGGGAACGCCGCCGGTCGTCGGCATCATTGCGGTTCCGGGCAGCATGCACGATGGGGAGCGAACCGGTTTCCCGATCCTCCGCCAATGCGCCGGCAGGAATACTTCCACCGGCAAGCACCTTCGCCATAGCGCGGGTCTGCGGTGCATCGTCGTCGTCCGGCTGCGGCGCCACGGCAATCGCCTCAGTGGGAGCGTGAGCGCCGGGCCGGATGCCTTTGCCTGCATCAATCAGGGCAGCCCGGAAGTCGGCTGCGCTCTGGAAGCGCCTTGCCCGGTCCTTTTCGAGCGCGATATGGAGAACCGACTCAATCTCAGCCGGGATGCTGTCATTCAGTTCCCGCGCCGGGACGGGCGCTTCCCGGACGTGCTGGTACGCAACGGACACCGGGCTGTCCCCAATAAAGGGTGGTCTGCCGGTCAGCAGTTCATACAGCAGGCATCCCGCGGAGTACAGGTCGCTGCGCGCATCGACGGTTTCACCCCGTGCCTGTTCAGGAGACAGGTATTGGGCAGTTCCGATCACCGCCTGGGTCTGGGTCATGGTGGCTGCGGAGTCGGCGATCGCGCGTGCGATCCCGAAGTCCATCACCTTGACCTGCCCCTCGGGAGTGATCATGACGTTGGCGGGCTTGATGTCCCGGTGCACGATTCCGGCGCGGTGGCTGTATTCAAGGGCCGAGAGCACGCCCACAATGTATTCAACCGAGGTCTCATGCGTCAGCTCGCCGGCCTTCAGGAGGTCCCGAAGGGTGCGCCCGGCCACATATTCCATGACGATGAACGGAACGCGGACATCGTCATGGTGCTGTCCTTCGATCTCCTCCTCGCCGGTGTCGTAGACGGACACGATGGTTGGGTGGTTCAGCCCAGCCACAGCCTGGGCTTCCCGGCGAAAACGGGACTGGAACAGCGGATCCCGGGCAAGGTCCTGGCGCAGCACCTTGATCGCCACGGTGCGGCCAAGCCGGATGTCGCGGCCAAGGTGGACGTCGGCCATGCCGCCACGGCCGATCAGCTCACCGATCTCGTAGCGTCCGTTGAGGATTCTCTCGCTGCTCACCTGTTGCCCCCTCACATGCTTCTCAGGGCTGGTCCTGGCCGGGCGGAGTCTGGCCCGGTCCTACTGCCGGCGGTGCCTCGGTTTCATCGGGCTCGGGGCCCGAAGACACGACGTACTCCACGGTGCTCCCCGGCTCCACCTCGGTACCCTCCGCGGGATCAACGGAAAGAACGGTTCCCGCTTCCTCATCGGAAGGCTCGGTACCTGTGCGGGAGCCGGTCAGACCAAGTTCCTGAAGCGTCTGCTGCAGTTCCTCCTCGGTGCTGCCCTCCAGATCCGAGGGAAGGGTGACCAGCTCAGGGCCTTCCACGAACGTCACGTCGATGGTCGAGCCGGGCTGGACTGTACCGACGGGGTTGACGTCAAGGACGATTCCGGTTTCCGCCTCATTGGACCTTACGGGGACGCGGTTCACGGCGAGGCCCAGAGCCGACAGTTCGGCTGTGACCTGGTCAACGGGACGGCCCGCGAACTGGGCGGCATCGATCTCGATGCCCTCCGGAGTAGTCGGGGCGGCAGTGGTGGGCTCTGGTGTGGTTTCCTCCGGCGTCGGACTCGCACTCTCCGATGGTGACGGCGATGCTGAGGTAGTGCTCGGCGCAGCGGAGGGTTCGTCGTCGTCGCCGGCAAGCAGCGGACCCAGCAGGAACGCGGCCAGGGCCAGCGCCGCCAGGATGAGCAGGACGATCAGCGCAATCAGCCACGGGCTGCGTCCACGGGACTCCTCTTCGCGGGGAGGGTCCTCGTCGATGTCCTCTTCCGACCATTCCCGGGAGGCTGCCACCGCTCCGGCGCCGACGCCGGCCCCAGCCACCGTGGGCAGGGCAGACGTGCTCGGTGCGGGAACCGCCCGGGTGGCACTGGTGGGTGCCGGAACCGGCGTGGTGAGCGGTCCCGTGGGGTCGGCAAAAAGCAGCATCCCGGGGACAGCGGCCTCGGCAGCCCGGATATCGTTCCGGCGGATGGCCGCGACAGCCTCTGCAAGGGCTTCAGCGTTCGGCGGGCGGTCCGCCGGATCTTTCGCGAGCATGCTGGCGATGAGTGCGCGGATGGGGTGCGGGATGGTTTCAGGCAGGTCGGGCGGCGCGTCGTTGACCTGCGCGAGCGCGATGGCAATCTGGGACTCCCCGGAGAACGGCCTGCGGCCGGCGAGCAGTTCATAACCGATCACACCGAGGGCGTAGATGTCACTGGAGCCCGTGGCCGTCTGTCCGGTGGCCTGCTCGGGTGCCAGGTACTGTGCGGTACCCATCACCTGACCGGTGGCGGTGAGTGGCACCTGGTCCGCGAGGCGGGCGATGCCGAAGTCTGTGATCTTGACCCGGCCGTCGGGCATGATCAAGAGGTTCCCCGGCTTGACGTCCCGGTGCACGAGTCCCTGACGGTGCGCCACGCTGAGGGCGGTGGCAGTCTGCCCGATGATGGAAAGCGCACGGTCCGGGGAAAGGATCTGCTCCCGCTCGATGATCGTGGACAGGGGCTGCCCGGGAACGAGTTCCATCACCAGATACGCCGAGCCGCCCTCCTCACCGTAGTCGAAGACGTTCGCGATGCCCTCGTGATTGAGCAGGGCGGTATGACGAGCCTCGGCGCGGAACCGATTGAGGAAGCCGGGGTCACCGGTGTATTCCTCTTTCAGTATTTTGATGGCCACGATGCGCCCGAGCACCTGGTCACGCGCCTTCCAGACCTCACCCATGCCTCCGATGGCGATGCGATCAGTGAGCTGGAACCTGCCGCCTAATGTGATACCTGAAGTAGGTCTCACCTATTCAACACCGCCTCTATGAGTCTCTTAGCGTTTGGACTGGTCAATTGGGCACCCGTTGCGATGTCGACGTCCTGCATGACGATGGAAACCACTACTTCGGGGTTATCCGCGGGAGCGAAGCCGGTGAACCAGGCGTTGTCGCCCTGCTCCGGAACTTCCGCCGTTCCGGTCTTGCCCGCCACCTGCACTCCGGGAACCGCCGCGTTGCGGGCGGTGCCGTTTTCCACCACGTTGACCATCCATTCGGTGATCTGGTTCGCGTTATCGGCGCTGAGGGATTCGCGGAAGACCTCGGGTTCGGGTTCAGTGATGATGGAGAGATCCGGCGCACGCACGGCCTTCACCAGGTTCGGCTTCATCAGCACTCCATCATTGGCGATCGCCGCGCTCACCATGGCCATCTGCAGCGGCGTGACCGCAACACTGAACTGGCCGATGGCTGACTGCGCGAGCTGCGCTTCGCTGAGTTGGGTGGGAAACTGGCTGGCCGCTACGTCCACGGGGATGTTGAAGTTCTCACCGAACCCGAATTCCTGGGCCTGCTCAAGGACTGCCTGTTCCCCGAGGTCCCAGGCGATCTGGCCGAACGGGGTGTTGCAGGACTGCTCCAGCGCGAATTCCAGGTCGGCTGTGTCCCGCGCCGCGCACCCGCCGGTCGTGAAATTGGGAAGACCGGCATCCGTACCAGGCAGGTCCAGCACTGGCGGATTGGGGATGGTCGATTCGGCGTCGAACTCACCGGATTCAAGGGCCGCCGCAGCAACCACCAGCTTGAAGACGGAACCTGGCGCGACCAGGGACTGGGTGGCCGGATTGAAGTAGATGGACAGGCCGGGCACCTGGGCGAGCTGTTCGATGTTCTGCACCACCACTGAGGTGTCATGCGCCGCCAGCAGGTTGGGGTCATAGGAGGGCTTCGATGCCATGGCAAGAACGTTTCCGGTGTCCGGCTCCATCACCACTATGGACCCTGTCTGACCCTCCGGGATCATGTCCCACGCCATCTGCTGAAGCTGGGGATCGATCGTCAGTTCGACCGATGCACCCTGTGCCTGGGCGCCTGAGAAAAGCCGCACCATCTGGTCAATGAAAAGATCATCACTACTGCCGGACAGCTCCTCGTTCATGACGTTTTCGAGCTGCGTCGAACCGTTGACCAGGGAGAAGAAGCCGGTGAGGTGGGCGTACATTTCCGGTTCGTTGTAGACGCGCTGGTAATTGAACTGATCATCCGACGGCACCGATTCGGCGACCGGACGCCCGTCCACAAGGATGGCGCCGCGGTTCTTGCCGTAGTCCTGCAGGATCTGCCGCGTATTCCAGTCATTGTTCTGCAGTGCGCTCGCCTCAAAGAACTGCACGTAGGTGAGCGATCCGAGGACCAGCGCAAACATGCTGATCGCCACGATCCAGGAGCGTCGAATGGCCTGGTTCATGCGCTGACCTCCCTGGTGGTGCCCGTTGCCGGGGAATTCCGGTTCTGCTTTCCGTCCGGGAACGCTTCCCGGACGGGACCCTTGACAGCCGGCCGCCGGGCATTCTCCGAGATCAGGAGCAGCAGGGCGACGATGATCCAGTTCGCCAGGAGGGACGAGCCACCGGCGGACATAAAAGGCGTAGTGAGACCAGTGAGCGGGATAAGCCGAGTGACACCGCCGATCACCACAAAGCACTGCAGGGCAATCGTGAATGACAGGCCGCAGGCGAGTAGCTTGCCGAACCCGTCGCGGGTTCCCAGAGCCGCGCGGAAACCGCGCGAGATCAGCAGAATGTAGAGAAGGACTATCGCGAACAGCCCGATGAGACCGAGCTCCTCACCGAGGGCGGTGATGATCATGTCGCTATTGGCATACGTCACGAGGTCCGGCCTCCCCTGACCGAGGCCTGTGCCCGCAAGGCCACCGTTGGCCAATCCGAAAAGGCCCTGGACAACCTGCCCGCTGCCGCCCGGGTTTCGGTTGAATACTTCGGGCTCGAAAGCGTTGATCCAGCTATCAATGCGCAAGGCAACGTGACTGAACAGCTGAAGTGCCACGTAGCCGCCCACTGCGATCATCGCCAGTCCGATCAGCACCCAGCTCACCCTCGAGGTCGCCACGTAAATCATCGCCATGAACAGGCCGAAGAACAGGATCGAAGAGCCGAGGTCGCGCTGGAAGATCAGGACGCCGATGCTGACCAGCCAGGCAGCCACCATGGGCGCCAGATCCCGGAAGCGGGGCAGCTGTAGCGGTCCGAGCTTTTTGCCGGCGAGCAGGATGAGATCACGGTTGGTGGAAAGATACCCTGCGAAGAATATGGCGAGCGTGATCTTGGCTACCTCGCCGGGCTGGAATGTCCCGACGCCGACGTTGATCCAGATGCGTGCGCCGTTAATTTCGACGCCCAGGGGTGTGAGCGGAAGCATCAGCAGCACGGCGCTTACGATCAGCGATATGTAGGTGAATCGGCGCAGGATGCGGTGGTCGCGAATGACCAGCAGGGTGCCGATGGACGCCGCCATGGCAACAGTGGTCCACAGGAACTGGCTCGGCGCGACCGGCTGTGAGCTCGCCGGCAGGGCGAGATCAAGGCGGTAGATCATGGCGAGCCCGATGCCATTGAGAGCGATCACGATCGGAAGAATGACTGGATCGGCATACTTAGCGCGGAAGCGCAGCAACACGTGGAAGATCAGCGCAAGGGCGGCGAGTGTTCCGCCCTGCAGCCAAAAGGCGGAGTCAAAGGGATTCTCCTTGTCCAGACCCACGAGCCAGTTGGCACCGATGGCCACGGTCAGCGCGACGATCAGCAGGAGGGCCTCCACATTGCGCCGTGGTCTGGGCACGGTGTAGACATCGCTCACTGGACTATCCCTCCACATACGGCGGGTTCCCCCGGCTCGGCATTTTCGCTGGCGGAGGCACTTGCGCTCGGCTCCGCCGTCGCGCTCGGGCTGGGTTCAGCCGAGGCGCGTCCGGACGGTGAGGCTGAAGGCTCGGGCGAAGCGGACTCGGTTGCGGAGATGCTCGGCGACGGGCTGGCGGAGGGGCTGGGGTCGCTTTCCGGCGGGCAGGGTAACGCCCGGAGCGACCGGCGGAGGTCCTGGACGATGTTCTGGGCATGTTCGAGGTCACGGGCGGCGAGCGTGTTTTCCAGGCGGTTTCGCTGGAACTGAGGGAGGCTGGAGACCGGGATATCGGTGGTCTGGTCCACATGGCTCAGGGGTATTGGCCCCAGGGTTTGCGCCACGCCGTTGTAGATGGCCACCCGGTTGTCGAAGGTGGCAACGTAGTACCGCGTCTGGGTCCAGACATACCCTAGCGCCAGGACAGCCGCGAGAATGAGTGCCATCAGCGCGAGCGCGGCGGGGAACAGCCAGCGCCGGCGCGGCCTGGGGGATTCGTCGTCTTCCTCGTCCTCTGCGGTGTCAGCAGGGGGTGCCTTGTGGGTGAGCATCATCGCCGCCCGGCGTTCAGTGGACCGCTGGGTGACGATCGGTATCTGGCCCGTTTCGGTAGCCAGTGCAGCGGATCCAACCAGGGTGTGAGGTCGTGATGACAGGTCTTCGCGAATCACGTCGGCTCTGATCGCAGCTCCTGGTGCATCCCCGTCCGCATCTCCGGCGGGCGCGCCGTCTCCTTTTTCTCCGGCTGCCTGACGGGCAGGCGGGAGAGCTGTCAGAGCGGCGGTGCGGAGGTCCTCAGGTGTGGCGGTATCAACGTCCACCACCACGATTGTGACGTTGTCCGGTGAACCGCCGGCCAGGGTCAGATCGACGAGCGTATTGACGCAGGCAGAAAGATCAGCGGTTTCGCGGACAACCCGCTCTATTGCGGCGTCATCCAGCACAGCGTTCAAGCCATCCGAGCACAGCAGCCACCGCTCACCCGGTGCGGCGTCGAACGTTGAAAGATCAAGCTCAGGACTGGCATCAACGTCCCCAAGCACGCGCATCAGCACGTTCTTGTGCGGATGAATCTCCGCTTCCTCCGGCTTGAGCCGGCCCTCTTCGATCAGCCGTTGCACGAAAGTGTGGTCAACGCTGATCTGCTCGAAGACGCCGTCCTTCAGCCGGTACGCCCGGGAATCGCCGATATGCGCAAAGGAGATCTGCTCGCCGTTCAGGAGCATCGCAGTGACTGTCGTTCCCATGCCGGCAAGCTGTGGATTGCTGCTGACAAGCTCCGAGAGGAGCGAGTTGGCGGTCTGGATTTCGTCGGCCAGATGGGTGCCGGCGTCGCCGTCGTAATCCTTGCGGTCCAGGTGGACAAGATCGAGGACAGTTGATGCGGAGGCGATGTTGCCGCCGGCGTGCCCGCCCATGCCGTCAGCTACAACGGCGAGGTAACGGCCCGCATACGCGGAGTCATCATTCTTGGAGCGGACTTTCCCCACATCGGAGCGGGCCGCGAAACGGAAGACCAGAGCCATGCGCTACGGCCTCAATTCAATGACCGTCTTACCGATCCGAATTGGTACACCGGGCTCCACCGGTAGCGCACGAGTGAGCTGATTCCCGCCGAGGTAGGTTCCGTTGGTTGAACCCAGATCCTCGATGAACCACCTGCTGCCCTGCGGAAACAGACGGGCATGGCGGCCCGAGGCATAGTCGTCCTCAAGGACAAGTGTTGCTTCCTGGGCCCGCCCCAGAAGGATGGGGCTGGACGCTAGATCCAGCGAGGTGCCTTTCAGCGGCCCTTCGGTGACTACGAGGCGCCGCGCCTGCGCACGTGCAGGCGGTTCCTCAGCCAGCTCCGGGTGCCTGCGGGCCTGACGGGCAGACGGCGCACCGGTCCGGTTGCGCCGCCCGACAACGAGGTCACGCCGGAGCGCGCTGACAACGCTCAGCACGAGGATCCAGATCAGGAGCAGGAAGCCGTATCTCAGCAGCGTTACGGTCAGATCACTCATGCCTGGCGGCCACCGTTCTGCGCGGGAACAAGTCGGAAGGTCATGCGGGTGCGGCCCATGGTGATTGTCGATCCGTCTGTCAGTTCGGCTTCGCCCTGAACGCGCTGCCCATTGACATAGCTGCCGTTGGTGGACCCGAGGTCCACGGCACGCGACCTTCCATGGGCCGTATGGATTTCAAGGTGACGGCGGGATACGCCGGTGTCGTCGATGAGTATGTCCGCTTCAGAGGAGCGACCAAGCAGTACGGAGCCGGCATTAAGTGAATAACGCTGGCCATCGAGTTCCAGGATGGCCTGATAGCGGGTCGGTTGACGGTTGGGAACGCTCGGAGCCGGGCGACGCTGCTGCGCCGACTGCTTTTCCGTTGCCGAGTCGATCTCGAACGTCCCCGGCTTCAGGTCGGAGTCCCGGGTGAAGGACACGCGGACCGGGCCCTGGAGGGTGTAGTTCTGGCTGTTGACGTGCTTGATGACGACGTCGCACAGTTCCTCGGCGAGCGGCGCGCCCCATTCCTGAGCCAGTGCAAAGTCCGGGTCCGAGAGCCGCGCAGTGAAGACGTTCGGGGCCAGGGTGCGTCCCTGGGCAAGGGTCAGGGACTTGTTGTCCAGTTCGCGACGGAGTGCGCTGGCGATCTCGACGGGCTGCACCTGGGAGCGCGAACCGGTGGAGAAGGCGCCACGAACCATTTTCTCAAGTCCGCGCTCGACGTTATCCAGAATGCCCATGTTCCACCTCCTCACCTGCATCTTTGGTTGCCCTGTTGTGCCCACGCGAAAGCGCGCGGAGTCAGGACGGGCCGCTGCTGTCTTGTGTCGATACTACTGGGGCGTCTCTCAAATGGCCTTAACCGGGCATGTTGCCCCGTCGATTACCTTCAACGATTCCGCGGGCCTCAGAGTTGCCTGACGTGCCGGAGTTCACCCGTTTAGGTGTTTTCGCGGGGCCTCCGTTATGCTTATTTCTGCTGTTCTAGAGATTCTTTTGAACGTGTCTTTTGACTTTGCGCGAGTGGCGGAACGGCAGACGCGCTGGCTTCAGGTGCCAGTATCCGAAAGGGTGTGGGGGTTCAAATCCCCCCTCGCGCACTTTTGGAAAAGCCCCGGCCTCAGGTCGGGGCTTTTCTTTTGCCCCGGTGGCCCCTTTTGCCCCGGTGGCCAGGTCTGATTGGAAGACTTAACGAAAGTCCCGGGACCTGGTGGCGGCCTTGAGCCGGAGAACCTCGAATTTGTCAGCGATCAGGTTCACCACGCCTTCATTTGACCGTTCCAGCACCCCCCGCACCAGCACGCTGCTGGCTTCCCTGGCGATCCGCCGGTACCGCTGCCATACGCCCACTGAGCAGATGACATTGACCAGGCCGGTCTCGTCTTCAAGGTTCATGAAAGTAATGCCGCTGGCGGTGGCCGGACGCTGCCTGTGGGTAACCACTCCACCGACCTCAACACGCCTGCCGGACTCCGCGGAAAGAAGGTCAGCGGCTGACAGCGCACCCCGGCGCCGTAGAGTCTGGCGGACGTGGCGCACCGGGTGGTCATCAGTGGTGATTCCGGTGGACCAGAGATCCGCCGCCACACGCTCGACGTCGGTCAGGCCGGCAAACAGGGGCGGTTGGATGTACACCGTGGTGCCTTTGATCTGGCCTTCACGCTCTGTGGAGGCCGGACCGGCATGCCAGAGCGCTTCCCGCTGGGAAAGTCCCATCGAATCGAACGCTCCAGCCGCCGCGAGCGCTTCAAGCTGGTTGGAATTCAGCTCGGTGCGTCGCGCGAGGTCACCCAGGTTCTCGAATGGACCGTTTGCTTCGCGTTCCTCGACGATCGACTGGGCGAGTTTCTTTCCGATTGACTGGACGCTGTCCAGACCCAGCCGGACAGCGTGGTTGCCGTCCCGGCGATGGAGCGTTGAGTCAAACGGGATGGTGCGGTCAAATTTTCCGACCGGCGGCTGGTGGAATTCCAGGCAACTCTCCGCTCCTGTTGCTCCTGTTGCTCCTGTTCCGCCGTCACCGTGCAGCTCCAGATCCGCATGGGTTCCGGAAAGCAGGATGTCCGGACGGAGGACCGTGACACCGTGTCTGCGGGCATCAGCCACCAGGGTCTGGGGAGAGTAGAAACCCATGGGCTGGGCGCGCAGGAGCGAAGCCAGGAAAGCGCCCGGATAATGGAGGCGGAGCCAGGCGCTGGCGTATACCAGTAGGGCGAAGCTGATCGAGTGGCTTTCAGCGAATCCGAAGTTGGCGAACGCCTGGATTTTCCGGTACACGGAGTCGGCAACTTCGCCGGTGATCCCGTTGGACTTCATGCCCGCATAAAGCTTTTCCCTGAGCGTGTCGATGCGCTCGAGGCCGCGCTTGGATCCCATTGCACGGCGAAGCTGATCAGCGTCCGCGCCGGAGCAGTTGCCCACCACCATGGCCATCTGCATGAGCTGCTCCTGGAAGAGCGGCACACCGAGCGTGCGTTTGAGAACCGGTATGAGTTTGGGGTGAAGGTAGCTCTCTTCCTCCTCGCCCAGCTTCCGTTTAATGTACGGGTGCACGGCTCCGCCCTGGATGGGCCCGGGACGAACCAGGGCAACCTCGATGACAAGGTCATAGAAGCGCCGGGGCTGCAGCCGGGGCAGCATTCCCATCTGGGCGCGGCTCTCCACCTGGAACACGCCGATGGAATCTGCGAAACACAGCTGGTCATATACCCCCTGCTCTTCCCGGGGCAGGGTGTGCAGGGTCCATTCCTCACCGAAGTGCTTCCGGACGAGATCGAAGTTGTACTGGATGGCGGCCATGATGCCGAGTCCCAGCAGGTCGAACTTGACCAGCCCCATCCAGGCGCAGTCATCCTTGTCCCACTGCAGCACGGTACGGCCGTCCATGCGCCCGTGCTCGATGGGGCAGACCTCCCCGACGGGCCGGTCGGTGAGCACCATGCCTCCCGAGTGGATTCCCATGTGCCTGGGGAACTTCAGCACGCCCTGAGCCAGCTCCACGACTGCCTCGGGGATGTCATGGTCATCGCTGGACACCAGCGCACCCCACCGCTCCACCTGCTTTGACCAGGCGTCCTGTTGCCCGGGACTGTGTCCCAGCGCCTTGGCCATGTCGCGGACCGCGAACTTGGGACGGTAGGTGATCACGTTGGCAACCTGCGCGGCGTTGAACCGACCGTACTTGTTGTACACGTACTGGATCACCTCCTCACGGCGGTCGGAATCGAAATCGACGTCGATATCCGGCTCCTCATCCCGCAGGCTGGAGAGGAAGCGTTCAAAGGGAAGGTCATAGAGGATGGAATCGACGGCGGTGATCTCCAGCAGATAACACACGGCGGAATTTGCCGCTGATCCGCGGCCCTGGCAGAGGATTCCCCTGCTGCGGGCGAACCTGACCAGGTCATGGACAATCAGGAAGTAGCCCGGAAAGTCCTTTTCCTCGATGACCCGCAGTTCCTTCTCGATGCGTTCGCGGACGTCACTGCGGCCGGCGTAAAACTTCGCGGCACCTTCCCAGACCAGTTTCCTCAGCCAGCTCATCTGGGTGTGGCCCCCCGGCAGGTCCAGTTTGGGCAGGCCGGGCTTGACGCTGCTGAGCCGGAACGCCAGATCATCGGCCAGTTCCACCGTCCGTTCGACTGCTCCGGGGTAGGCGGCAAAGCGGGCGGCCATTTCCGCGCCGCTGCGCAGGTGGGCAGAACCTGACGCCGGCAGCCACCCATCCATGTCATCCAGCGACCTCCGTGCCCGCACAGCAGCCACTGCAGTAGCGAGCCGGTGTTGCTCAGGCACGGCATAGTGCACGTTGTTGGTGGCCACGACGGGCAGCTTCAGCCGGGAAGCAATTTCCCAGAGGGCATCATTGTGCGTACTGTCCAGTGGGTTTCCGTGGTCATAGAGCTCCACGGCGACATTGTCCGGACCGAACAGGTCTGTCAGGCGCCGGGTTTCCCGCTCCGCGTCCTGGAGATTGCCGTTGCGGAGCGCATGGCGGACGGCTCCTTTGCGGCACCCGGTCAGGATCATCCAGTTGTTGCCGGCCCTGTTAGCGAGCTCGGCAAGGGTGTACCGGGGTTTGCCTTTCTCGGCGTCCGGTTTCAGCTGGGCTTCGGTGATGGCTGCGGCCAGCCGGTGATAACCCTCCGTCCCGCGGGAAAGGATGAGGAGATGCCGGCCTTCCGGGTCCGGTTCACCGTTTTGGGGTTTGGTCAGTTCCAGGGATAACTCAGTGCCATAGACCGTGGACAGCCCTGGGTGTTTCTCTGCTGCTTCAGCCAGGTGGACCACTCCGTACAGACCGTCATGATCGGTCAGCGCCAGCCCGTGGAGGCGGAGACGGTGCGCCTCTTCCACCAGCTGCTCGGGACTGGCGGCACCGTCAAGGAAACTGAAGTTCGAATGCGCGTGCAGCTCCGCGTAGGGCACCACCGGACCGGCCGGGGCAGGCACCGGTTCTTTCGGCGGAGAATACGGATGCCGTTTCAGCGACCAGGCCGGACTGTCACCACCGTCCGCGCCCAGGGGAGGGGATCCCGGACGGCGACGATCGGAGAGGGTCCGCTCAAACTCCGACCAGGAAACAGGGGGATTGTTGAAGCCCATGTCAGTGCACACCATTCGCGGAGGCAATCCTGGAGGCGGAATGTTCAGTCATAACTGGCCTCAGCCCACCAGTGGTGGTCCTCAAGCAACAGCAGCCAGGCCCTCCCGGAGTCATCCACCACCTGGAACCGGTTGAGGGCACGGCCCTTCGAATCCCACCACCGCTCGACGATGGGCCACGGCCCTGCCCACGAAGCAATAGCCGATTGCCGGGGCGGCTCCGTCACAAGGACGGTGGGGACCCCTGTCAGCAGGCCGCGCTCATCCACGTCCACAGAGCCTCCCGCACAGTCCAGCACCTGGACGGGGCGGGGTTGGTCAAAAACGGTAGCCGGGGCAGGACCGGGGAGCTGGCCGGGCCACGGAAGATCCCGGCTTTTGGCCGCGGCTTCCGACGGTGGGTCTCCCCAGGGAATGAAGACGCGCCGGTCAGTGAGCATTCTTCCACCAGCCACCATGGCCGTCAGGACGGCGCCATGACCCAGCATGCTCTGTACCCGGGCAAGGCCGTGGTGAATGTTCTCATCAGGCCCCGTTCCCCACAGTCCATCCGCATGGTCGCTGAGATCTTCGACGGTCTCCGGTGCAAGCTGCACCCGGCTGATCCCGGCACGCAGCCCGTGCTCAACGTTTCCGCTGCCCTGCAGCTGCCAGCGGACACGGTCCAGCACATCATCGGCATCGAACCAGCGGGGGTGCCGCCAGGACCGAACCGATTCCTCACCCGACTCTGACTGCAGCCGCACCGACAGGACCGTGCACACCAACCCTGCCTCACGCAGCCGGTCCACGAATTTCTCTGCGGAGAGGCGCAGGGTGAACGTGAGCTCATCAATGCGTGCCAGCGGCGGTTCACAGTGCACGACGACGTCAAGTTCCGCCGGCGGTTTTCTTTCCACCACGCTGTGGTGGTCAAGTCCGCTTGCCTTGAGATGAGCCAACGCACCTTCCGCACCGAACCGGTTACGCACATCAGCCCGGGTGAGGGCAGCAAAATCACCCAGGGTGCGGATTCCCAGCCGCCGCAGGATCACCGCAAGCGCCGGCTCCTCCAGAACCTCCAGGGGAAAGCTGCTGAGGAAGGCGGGTGATTCTCCGGGCGGGATGATCCACACGGAGTCACTCTCCGGTTCATCCAGGAACTCAGTTGAACGGGCGGCGTGCTCAGCGGCAAAGGGACTGTCAGCAACCCCCACCCGTGCGGCGGTGAGGCCAATGGCGGCGAGTGCCTTGAGCAGGACAGCTGCAGCGTGGTTCTCGCTGCCGTAATACCTTGCGGGACCTTTGGCATGAAGAGCGCATAACCCGGGGCGGATCAGCTGCACGCCGGGCATTATTTTCTCCACGGCGGCCAGAACGGGTTCGAAGGACCTTGCATCCTGCGCGGGCTCATAGGGGAGCACGGTCAGGCTGGTGCAGCGGGCCTGGGCCTCCCGCAGGCGGAGGCCGCGTTTGACTCCCTGCTCCCGTGCAGCGGGAGAGCAGGCAAAAACCTCGCCCTTCTCGATCAGTGCCACAGGGTGTTCCGCCGGCAGGAGGTGTTCGCGGAGCGCGGCGGTAATGGGCCAGTCGGGACACCAGAGAACCATGCTGCGGGTACTGACCGGAGCAGCCGGAGCAGCCTGGCCCGGCGGGGGAAGCTTCATGAGGCTGACCTTGAGAAGAATTCCTGCTGCTCCGTACCTCCATGCACCGCAGGTACGGAGTTGGACAGGGATGTGGACCAGGGCCCATGCTGCAGATCCGGGAGCCACAGATCAGCGGTACGGGAACGCCCGGTGGAAGCGTGAGCCGTGATTCTCATCCGGCGGCTTCGAAGGTGCCCGGTTCCCGAACCCAGACCCTGCCAGTTGCTTCCGGTCACGCTGAGCGTGGCCTCACTGTGCGGCCAGCGGCCCATGGTCACCAGTGCAGCACCGCGCTGGCGCAGCCGGGCCATGAGGCGGGAAGCGTCCGCCGGTGCGACATGCTGTGGAACGCAGGTCAGGACGATTGACACCACGTCCACCATGGCGGCGGTAACGGTGAGCCATTGGTCTCCGGGATGGGGTACCAGAACCAGTTTGTCCAGCGCTATCCCGAAGCCCGCAGCGGCCTCCACGCTGAAGGTCGGCATGCCGATGACACTGCACCACGCCCCGGCCCCTGAAGGTCCGGCCAGCAAAGCCATGGCAAGGGTGGTGGAGTTTGTGACCGAATAGGCGGCCCCCGCCTGCAGGCCGCCGCCCGGAAGAATACCCGCCAGCACCGGCACGGTGGGCAGCCGCCGGGAAGAAGGCCGGCTTTTCTGTATGCCGTTGATCCTGGATTGAAGTTCTGCCTTGAGCCTTGCCCTGGAATCAGCCGCTCCTGCAGGATCCACAGCGGACAGCCCCCGGCGGGCACCCTGCAGGGAATGCCCCGGGGATGCGGCCTGAAAGACGGCTGCAGCTGATGAATTCACACTTAATATTCGAACGCATGTTCGATTAAGTCAATTGATCCATCCGGTTGTGGAGAACCTCTGGAAAGGACCGATCTCCAGTACCCTGTCTCCATGTGCGGACGCTTTGTAGTGGCGGGGTCGAACAAGGACCTGGTGGACCTTTTCGATGTCGATACGGTGGGTGAAAACCTGCCCCAACCCTCATGGAATATCAGTCCCACCGACCCCATCCGGGTGGTTCTGGAGTCGCTCAAGGACGGCCGCGTCACCCGCCGTCTGGAGGCAGCGCGGTGGTGGCTGACGCCGTCGTTCTCCAGGGAACTGAAAACCAAGGGCCCGACCTTCAATGCCCGGGCGGAAACTGTGGGCAGCAAACCCACTTTCAAGCCGTCCCTCGAAAGCCGCCGGGCACTCATTCCGGCCAGCGGCTACTACGAGTGGCGCACCGAAGGAAAAACCAAGATCCCGTTCTACATCCATCTACCCGGTGAACAGGTGGTGTTCGCGGGGCTGTACGCGTGGTGGCGCAATCGCGAGCTGCCCGATGACCACCCCAACCGCTGGGTCCTTTCCTCCACCATCCTGACCCGCGAGGCGGTGGGGGGAGTGGCGGAAATCCACGACCGCACGCCGGTGACCCTGCCCCGAGACTTCTGGAACGAGTGGCTGAACCCCACGACGAAGGGGACGCAGGAGCTGGCTGATGAAGCGGTCGCCGCGGCCACCCCCGTTGCCGAACGGCTGCAGTTCCATGAGGTGGGACCGGTACGTGAGGACAGCCCGCTGCTCATCGAGCCGCTGAATCCGGCGTAGAACCTAGCTCTTTGCGCGCCGTTCTTCCTTGATTCTCTTCTCCTCGGCGCGCACCTGTGCCATCGTCGAGCGCTCCGCAACCAGCCACTCCGGCGGCGCCTGCAGGAGGGCGGTGATTTCCGCCGTCGTCAGCGGATCTGAAATGCCGCCGCGTGCCAGACCGCTGATCGAAACACCAAGTTTCTGCGCCACTACGGGACGCGGGTGCGGACCGGTCCGGCGCAGCTCTGCGAGCCACTCCGGCGGGTTCTCCTGGAGCTCGTTGAATTCTCCGCGGGAGATGTCCCTGTCCTGGAACTCCTGGGGTGCTGCGGGCAGGTAGATGCCAAGTTTCTTCGCGGCTGTGGCCGGTTTCATGGTCTGCGGGGACTTCGCTGGGGTCATCCTCTCAGGGTAGCGCTGACTGGGTTACTGTGAGGACGTGCCTGAGACCCAGCCTCCCGTCCTGAGGATCGGATTCGTGACCGGGGTGACGCCCGGCAAATGGGTGGGACGCTGGCGCGAACGGAACCCGCATCTCCCGATTGAAGCAAACGGGTACGACGACGGCGGGCTGGTTTCAGCGCTCCGGAGCGGTTCGGTGGATATCGCCTTTGTCCGGCTGCCGGTGGACCGCGACGCACTCAGTGTGATCCCGCTCTATGAAGAGCTGGCCGTGGTGGTCGTCTCAAAGGAAAACGAACTCTCCCTGCTCGATGAGGTTGAGCCCGCCGAGCTGGCCGGCGAGAACCTCCTCGATGTCCAGGAGTGCGGTGGAGCACGCATGGCTATTGAGGTTGCGGCGTCCGGTGCCGGCGTCGTGGTGCTCCCCATGTCCGTGGCGCGGCACTACAACCGGCGGGATGTGGAAATCCGGCCCGTGCAGGATGCGCCGGTAACCACCATCGCGGTCGCCTGGGTGGCGGACAACACCACGGATGAGATCGAGGAGTTCATCGGCATAGTCCGTGGACGGACCGCCCGGAGTTCGCGGCAGCCGTCAGCGCAGAAGGACGCGGCCTCAGAACCGAAGAAGACCGCCAAGCCGGCGAAAACCCCACAGGGCAAACCGGCTTCCGGCAGGACCACCCGGCGCAAACCGGGCACCACCAAAGGCGCCCCCGGTGCCCGGGGGCGCGGCCGGCGTCGTTAGCGGGCCGTTCAGGACGCTTCGGCGGCCAACGGAGCCGGAGCAGGTCCGGCATCGGTTTCCGGAACGGAATGCTCGGCGATGATCTGCGCATACCGGTGGAAGGAAGCACGCGGCACCCGGTCCAGCGTTGCCGGTTCCATCCGGATCAGACCGAACTTCTTTGTGTAGCCTTCCTGCCACTCCCAGTTGTCCATCAGGGTCCAGTGGAAATACCCGCGTACGTCCACACCGTCCGCGATCGCATCGCCGACCGCCGCCAGATGCTTCTCCAGGAACTCGATCCGCCGGGTGTCCGTGACGTCTCCGCCGGGGCCGTCGTTGTAGGCGCAGCCGTTTTCGGTGATGTAGATCGGCGGAATATTGGGGTACTGCTCCTTGAGTTGCTTGAGGATGGTGGTCAGGCCGCTCGGAATCACGGGCCAGTCGAAGTCGGTCTTCGGGACGTCGGAATACTCGCGCGGCATGAATGGAACCGGAAACAGCGGCGGTGCTGCCCCGACCTTCGTGGGGAAGTAGTAGTTGATGCCGTAGAAATCCAGGGGGGTGGAGATGATCTCCATGTCCCCCTCCCGGATCACCTCGAAGGACATACCCTCAATCTCGGCAAGGTCGGCCGGATACTCACCGGTCAGCAGCGGTCCCGCGAACTGGCCGTTGTGGTAGTGATCGTAGAGCAGCGCGAGGTTCCGCTCCTTCTCGGAGCCGCTCGCCGGTTCCACGGGCGAGTGGTTGTTGACCACGCCGATGGGCGTATCCAGCGTTTCACGCAGCACGCGCACGGCACGCCCGTGCGCAAGCAGCAGGTGATGCGCCACCGAGAATGCACTGCCCAGCAGCATGAGCCCCGGCGCAGCCCGTCCGATCGCGTGCCCGACGCCGGTGTGCACCACCGGCTCGTTGACGGTCATCCAGGCGGAAACCTTTCCTCCGAACTCGTCGCGGAGAATCCGCGTGTAGTCGGCGAAGGCATCGATGGTTTCCCTGTTCTGCCACCCGCCGGCGTCCTGCAGGGCCAGTGGAAGATCCCAGTGGTACAGCGTGACCCACGGTTCGATCCCGCGGTCCAGCAGGGCGTCAAGGAGCCGATGGTAGAAAGCGATACCCTCAGGATTCGCGGGCCCCCGGCCCGTTGGCTGGATGCGTGGCCACGCGATCGACATCCGGTATGCCTTGCCGCCCAGCTGCTTGAGGAGATCGAAGTCCTCCTCATACCGGTTGTAGTGGTCGCATGCAATGGCCGGGCTGGAAGCGTCGAGGATGTTGCTGTGCTGGCTCGCGTAGTCATCCCAGATGCTGGGCCCGCGGCCGCCTTCATTGACCGCGCCCTCAATCTGCGCTGCCGCGGTTGAGGTCCCGAACACAAACCCTGCCGGCAATCCGAACTCACTCATCGGCACTCCCTGATCGTGATGTCCCTTCACTAAAGAACTCCCTACCCCCAGCCGTCAACTGCCCGGACCCGGTTTCTTTCCTGGAAGGGCAGATAGGGTGCTTGCATGCCCCGATCGTTTCCCCCACCTGCAGCGCAGGGCACTCCGTTCCGCCTGGCGAACCCCACCCAGCTGACCCCCGAAGGGCCCCTCGCACCCCGGTGGGGTGCAGGCCTTGCCTTGGCGGGCCTGGTGATTGTGGTGCTGGTGCCGCTGCTTGGCACCCTTGCCCTGGCGGAGGTACTGCCGTTCGGTCCGGAGCTGATTTTTGCATCGCTGCTGCTGACCTGGACGGCGATGTTCGGCGTGACCTTCTACGCTTCCCGCCGCCACGGATTCCGCTCCCTCGCCCTCGATTTCGGCCTGCGGTTCCAATGGATCGACCTCGCCGTAGGCCTGGGCGCCGGCATTGCCGCGAGGGTGGTGCTGGCCATAATCCTCGCGGTTCTTACGCTCCTGTGGCCTCTGCAGGACGGTGAAGTCATCCAGGGCAACGCGGAACTGTTCCTGACCGGTGATACCGTCTGGCTGCTCATCAACGGCGTACTCGGGGGAGTGCTGATCGCGCCTTTCCTTGAGGAGTTGTTCAACCGCGGCCTGGTGCTACGCGGCGTGCAGAATGCGCTCTGGCTCCGACGCACGGGCAACCGTGGCGACGCCGTGACGCCCGCCGTCCAGAGGCGGTCCATCGTGGCATCCACGGTCATGGCGCTGCTGGTGAGTTCCCTCGCCTTCGGCCTGCTGCATACCGGTGCCGTTCCGGACCTCCGTTCATCCATCTACCTGCTGCTCAGCACATTCACTGTTGGGCTTGTGTGCGGGGTGCTGACAGTGTTCACCGGCCGCCTCGGCGCGGCA
This sequence comes from Arthrobacter sp. 35/47, assembly GCF_000520475.1. Classification (NCBI taxonomy): domain Bacteria; kingdom Bacillati; phylum Actinomycetota; class Actinomycetes; order Micrococcales; family Micrococcaceae; genus Arthrobacter; species Arthrobacter sp. 35/47. Next base: position 12,073 of record NZ_KI914604.1, on the reverse strand, counting down.
ATAGTGACTCACATAGTGTTCAACGGCACCGGCGTGGCCCTGCTGCTCCTTGTTCCGCCGGAACTGCTGCCCTGATCAGGCGTTGTTCCTCCCGTCGATCAGGTCACCGAGGGTTCCTTCGCCGAGGAAGGGCTGCGCCGCGAGGTACCGGATTTCCCACTGTTGCGGCAGGTGGTTCCCGGAGCCGACCATCCAATAGACCTGCAGGGCGCTGAATTCGTCCCGGCCATACAGCGCGAAGGCATCCCGGAGCCGGTGCAGCGACGCCCTCCGGACGCGGACGGTCTGCCCGTCGAACTGTCCATGGAAAACCCTCCTTCCGGCCTCCGCGAGACGGCCCAGTTCCGGTTCGATGAGCGACCAGGCATGACGCAGATGACCGGGGCTCCGGCCATACAGGATGAGCTCCGGTAGCCCCCGGCCGGTAAGGCCCACCGTGTAGGCACAGGGCAGCTCTCCGCTGCCTTCGCTGAAGCGCAGGATGACCCCTTCCTGCGCCAGCTGCGATTCGAGGTGTTCGCGGTTGAAACCCACATTCCGCCGCAGCCCCGAAAATTCGAGGAATGAGCAGGGTGGGTGAAAGATGAGGTCGGTCATGGATGCACTCCTTCAGTGTGACTGAGTCAAAGATGGCATCCCGTTCTGACATTTCCGGGCCCCTCGGTCGGTACGCGCGCAGCGGCCTCCCAGGGCTCGCTTCGCTCACTCCGGGTCCCTCGGTCGCTACGCTTGGGCTCATGCAGCTTCCTGTCTACCCAACCCTCCTGACCGACATCCGTGATGGCGTCCTCACCATCACGGTGAACCGCCCGGACGCCCTGAATGCCCTGTCGACAAGGGTGGTCCAGGACCTTGAACACTGCATCAGCGCGGTTTCGGAGGTGTTGGCGAACGACGACGGCGCGTGGCCGGTTCGCGGCGTCATCATCACCGGTACGGGGAAGGCTTTCGTCGCCGGCGCGGATATCCGCGAAATGGAGGGCATGACGCCGGACGAAGCGCATGCTCACAGCTCCCGCATGCACCAGGTGACCCTTGCGGTCGAGCAGCTTCCCGTGCCGGTCATCGCTGCGGTGAACGGCTTCGCGCTCGGCGGGGGCTGCGAGCTCGCGATGGCGTGCGACCTGATCTACGCCGCATCATCGGCATCCTTCGGCCAGCCCGAAGTCGGTTTGGGGCTCGTTCCCGGCTTCGGTGGGTCCGTCCGGCTGCCCCGTTACGTGGGGCCCGGGCTGGCACGCGAACTTCTCTTCACCGGCCGCCGCCTGAAGGCTGACGAAGCACACCGCGCCGGTCTCGTCACAGCGCTTTTCGATTCCGCCGAGGAACTGCTCGACGGTGCCCACAGCACTTTGGCCGCAGTGGCACGCCAGTCTCCCACCGCCGTCGCACTCGTTAAAAGAACGCTGTCGGAAATCGAGGGCAAGCCCACTGCTGAAGGCCTTGCCCTCGAGGCGGAATCCTTCCGGACCGCGTTCACCACCCAGGACAAGGCGGAGGGTACCCGCGCCTTCCTCGCCAAGGAGCGCCCAAGCTTCCCCGGACGCTGAACCGATGCCCGCCTGACCTGCGGAAACAGCAGGGAAGGGGTAAATTACGAAGCATGCTGAACATTCGTGGCGCAGCGGCAGGGTTGGTGCTTCTTCTCGGCCTGACGTCCTGTGGCATCACCATTCCGCAGGACCCCGACGGAACCCTGGAGCGGGTTTCCGGAGCGACACTCCGGGTTGGCGTGACGGAGAACGCCGAGTGGGTTCAACTGCCCCGGGCCGGAGATCCGGCAGGTATTGAACCCGGTCTGGTCGAGGAGTTCGCGGAGACCCTGGACGCCACCATTGAGTGGGTGCCCGGGTCCGAACACGAACTTGCCCAGGACCTGTCCCACGGCCAACTGGACATGGCTATCGGAGGATTCGCGGCGGACACTCCGTGGATCAAGGAAGCCGGCATCACCCGCCCCTACGCTGAAACCAGAGATGAGCGCGGCAAGACGGTCAAGCACGTCATGCTCGTTCCCATGGGTGAGAATGCATTCCTCCTGAAGCTCGACCAGTTCCTTCAGGCGCAGGAGGTGGAACTGTGAGCAGCAACGGAGAAGAGGAAGCAGCACGCTTCGGCCATACCGAACTGCCGGAAGAGCAACGCCGGGCACTGCACAAAGCCGTGAAATGGGAATGGATCACCATAGTGTTCCTGGCGGTTTCGACCTTCCTGGTCTACCTGGTGCTGGGAAACTCGCAGGCCATGAAGGCCGCCTGGATCGAGGACCTGCTCTCCTTCCTTCCACCCATCTCCTTCCTCATTGCGGCTCGCATCATCCGCCGTCGTCCCACTGAATCCCACCCTTACGGATACCACCGCGCGGTCGGCGTGGCTCACCTGGTGGCGGCGGTCGCGCTGGTGGTGATGGGGGCGTATCTGCTGGTCGATTCGGGGATAGGGCTTGTTACTGCGGAACACCCCACCATCGGCGGGGTCACCCTCCTGGGAAACACGTTCTGGCTGGGATGGCTCATGGTGCTCGCCATGCTGTTTACTGCCGGGCCCCCGGTAGTTCTGGGCATCATCAAGATGAAGCTCGCAAAGACGCTGCACGACAAGGTGCTCTACGCAGACGCCGATATGAACAAGGCCGACTGGATGACGGCGCTCTCCGCGGCGGTGGGTGTTCTGGGCATCGGCGTGGGGCTGTGGTGGGCGGATTATGCGGCCGCGATCCTCATCTCCACGAGCATCCTCCACGATGGGATCAAGAACCTGCGCGCTGCTATTGGCGGGCTGACCGACACGCGGGCACGGACCTACGACGATTCCCGGCCGGACCCGGTGGGGGAGCGGATTGACTCCTACCTGCAGAGCCTGAGCTGGGTACGCGAGGCCAGGTCGCGGGTGCGCGATGAAGGGCACGTCTTCCACATCGAATCATTTGTGGTTCCGCGGGGCTGGCCGGGTGCAACCCTGCAGCGCATCGAGAAAGCCCGTGAGGCGTGCGTGGAGATGGACTGGAAGGTGCAGGACATGGTGATTGTTCCGGTATCAGAACTTCCGGAGGAGTTCCTGCCCGGCCTGACCCAGGGCGGCGGCGAGTACCGCTAGACATGGCAGAAGGGCGGCAGTCCGGTGACNCCGGTGACTGCCGCCCTTCTGCCATGAACCGGTTACTTCTTGCTCGGCGTGACCACGTTGGCTGTCGGCTGCATATTTTCTGCATTCACCATCCACGCGTACTGCTCGAACTTCTCGATCATGCCGTGCAGGATGTCCGCAGTGGTGGGATCTTCCTCATCCACCTGGTCATGAACCTCGCGCATCCGGCCGACGGCAGATTCCAGCATGGCAACAACCATGGCGACGGTGTCCTTGGTGTCCACGAGGCCGGCGGGGAACTCGTCCAGTGACGTTCCCTTGGCGACGATGGCGCTCCGCCCGTCCGGGACGGCGTGCAGGGCGCGCATGCGCTCCGCCATCTGATCAGCGAACAGCCGCGCATCCTCGATGATCTCGTCCAGTTGCAGGTGCAGGTCGCGGAAGTTCTTGCCGACCACGTTCCAGTGAGCCTGCTTGCCCTGCAGATGCAGTTCCACCAGATCCACCAGCACCAGCTGCATGTTGTCGGTCAGGGTTTTTGACGCCTTCATAAATCCTCCACTCGTGACGGAATTCCGGCCGCTTGACGCTGCCAGCATCAGCCTCCAGCCTAGACCCGGACTTTCGCCGCGATCCAGTAGCTGGGAAAACTCTAAGTAAACTTAGCATTTTATTGATCCGTGATGAACCGTGGGTTAGCGTGACGAACAAGCGGTCAGTTGATCCGTGGGAAGTTCCAGCAAACAGGAGGAACAGACAATGGCAACAGTTCAGGAATTCATCGACGTTTCAGTGCCGGTGTCCACCGCCTACAACCAGTGGACCCAGTTCGAGGCCTTCCCCGAGTTCATGGGTGGAGTGGAGTCCATCACCCAAATCTCGGACACCCGTAACCACTGGGTCACCAAGATCGGCGGCGTCGAGCGTGAGTTCGACACCGAGATCACGGAGCAGCACCCCGATGAGCGTATTGCCTGGAAGAGCACGGACGGAAAATCCCATGCCGGCGTCGTGACCTTCCACAGGTTGGATGACGCACAGACCCGGGTGACCGTCCAGCTGGACTGGGATCCGGAGAATTTCACCGAGAAAGTCGGCGCAGCGGTAGGCGCCGATGACCGGCAGGTGAAGGCAGACCTCGCCCGGTTCAAGGAGTTCATCGAGAACACAGGCAATGAGACAGGCGCCTGGCGGGGCAACGTTGACGCCCCGGGCTCGGGTTCGGCTACGGCCAGCCGGTCGGCCGATCCACTGGCAGACGGCCCGGGTCTCGCCGATCCGTCGCTGGACGATCCTGAGTCCGGCGGACCGCGAGCTGCCAACCCGGCCTAAAGCAGAACGCGAAACGGAGGGTCCTCTCTCGGGAAGATCCTCCGTCTTTGCGTGGACGTGTTTTAGTTCTCGACGTCGATCGTGCTGATCGCTTCCGCTGCGCGCTTCGACAGGCTTGCTGAAATCGGTGCGCTGCCGACGGCCTCCGCTGCTGCCTGCTGGCCCTCCTCGCTCACCACGAAGGTGCCGAAGGTCCTGACGAGGTTCGCGGTCTCCTCGTCTCCATAGGTGGAGCAGTAGACGTGGTAGGAAACGAGAACCAGGGGATAGGCGCCCGGTGCCGTGGTCTTCCGGTCCAGGTTCAGGGCAATATCGAACTCGGCGCGGCCTTCCACCGGTTCAGCGACATCCACGGCGGCGGCCGCAGCCTCCGGGCTCACCGCTACGTACTCATCGCCTACCAGCAGGTTCGCCTTGCCCAGGGGCGGTCCGACGGCGGAATCATCTGCGTAGGTGACCGCTCCCTCGGTGCCGGAAACAGTACTGACGACGCCGGCATTGCCCTTGGCGTTCTCTCCGGCCAGGCCCGACGGGAACGTGCCGTCAGCCTCGTCGGTCCAGATATCCGGCACCACAGCGTGCAGGTAGTCCGTGAAGTTTTCCGTGGTGCCGGAGTCATCCGAGCGGCTCACCGGGGTGATCGGGAGATCCGGGAGCTCGATGTCCTCATTCTGGCCGGCGATGGCCGGATCATCCCAGCGCGTCACCTCACCGCGGAAAATGCCGGCGATGGTCGCGGCGTCGAGGTTGAGCTCCTCGATGCCGGGCAGGTTGAAGGCAATACTGATCGGCGCCACATAAGCGGGAATGTTGAACGCTCCGTCGGGACCGCACACCTTCCGTGATTCCTCGAGCTCGTCCTCATTGAGGGACGCATCGGAGCCGGCGAAATCCACGGCTCCGGCGAGAAGCGCACCACGGCCTGCGCCCGAACCATCGGGTGAGTACTGCACGCGAACATCCGGGTGGATGGTGGCGAACTCCGCCTGCCAGGCATTCATGGCGGGGCCCTG
>NZ_KI914604.1:4861-6541 GCF_000520475.1 Arthrobacter sp. 35/47 | reverse complement strand
GATGAACCGGCTCCGGTGATGGTTCCGCTCAGGCTGGAGCTGGCGTTTTCCGCTGCAGCTTCCTGCGCCGGACCCAGCGGGTAGTCCGAGCCGCAGGAGGCGACTGACAGGCCTGCAGCGCAGGTGACGGCGAGGGTAAGTACACGGCGCAAAATCACACGCCCACGATACAGGTGAATACTGGGTGAACCCGCGGCGAACGCAAAGGAAACTGTTTCTAGGGGGCCTGCAGATCCCGGGTGGCCGGGCCTTCGAGCCGCACCCCGTCATGGGTGAAACGGGACCCGTGCAGCGGGCAGTCCCAGGACCGTTCAGCGTCATTCCAGCTCAACACACCGCCGAGGTGGGGGCACACGGCGGATACGCGGTGGGTGATGCCCTCTATCTGGCAGATGCCCACCGGCCGCGCGCCCTCCCGTACAACCACGCCCTCGCCTTCCGAGGGGTTGGACCGTGGAGTTCGTGCCAGGCCGCCCAGCCACCCGGTCACCATCTCAAGGCCGACGCCGGCATTCGCCTTCACTGTGCTCAGCGCGTCCTGCCTGCCGACCCGGGTCTTGTACAGCTCCCTGGCCCAGGGCATGTTTCCCCCCAGAATTTCCGCGGACAGGGCGAGGCTTGCAGCAACACCGTTGGTGAAGCCCCACTTGTTGAAGCCGGTGGCGGTATAGATGGACTGACCGCTGATGGGCATCCTGCCCACATAGGGAACGGACGACGTCGGCCGGTAGTCCTGAGCGGACCAACTGAAGGCGGGCTGGGCGCTGGGAAAGAGTTCCTGGGTCCAGCGGATGATGTCATCGACGAGGGACTGGGTGTGCGCCTGGCGCCCGACCGTATGACCGTTGCCGCCCACGATGAGGTACTGCCTGCCCTCAACGGTGGCATTCCGCAGGGTACGGGAGGGCGAGTCGACCGACAGGTACATGCCGCTGGGGATCACATCCTGCACCGTGAAAGCGACTGCATAGGAGCGCATCGGCTCAAGCACGGAGAAGTGCCCGCCGCGGTCCAGAATGGGAGTGCCGGTGGCAATCACCACGTTGGCGGCGGAAACCTCGCCCAGGGAGGTCTGGATTGTGGTCCGCTCACCCTTTGTGCTGCCCGCCTTCACCCCTGTCACCCGTACGCCTTCAACAAGAAGACCGGAGTGCTGCCGGAAGTCGGCGGCGAGGGCGGCAAGCACATCGAGTGGGTGTACCTGCGCCTGGCCGGGTACCCGCAGGGTGCGCTTCACGGGGAAGGGCAGTTCCGAGGACTCCTCCAGCACGGCGGTGAGCCCGGAGTTGGCGCAGGCGTCCCGTTCGGCACTGAGGAGGCGGGCGCCGTCGTCGGTTATTGCGTAGTTGACAGCGTCCCGGGTGTCATAGCCGACGCCGTGCTCGTCGCAGAACCTCAGAAGCCAGCTCTGGCCCTCGCGATTCCCGGTGACATAGTGGCGCGCCAGGGCAGCGCCGTGGTGGCCGATGATGGAGGACAGCTGCGTCCCCTGGAGCAGCGACACCTTCGCTGTGCTGTTTCCGGTAGTGACGGCACCGACAGTGCGTGCTTCCACGACAGCCACCCGTTGGCCCGACCGCGCGAGCAGCGTGGCCGTGGTCAGCCCGGTGATGCCGGCTCCGACCACCACGGAATCATACTGTCCGCCCTCCTGGAACGCATCGGCGGGAATGTGCGGTC
>NZ_KI914604.1:0-4761 GCF_000520475.1 Arthrobacter sp. 35/47 | reverse complement strand
GGTGCTGATTCGAGCCACAGGGACTTCACGGCATTTCTCCTTCGAGGACGGCCTTCGTGGAACCAACGCTAGACCCCGCCGTGACGCGCCTCAAGGAAAATTCATAAGTATGCTGTCCAAGAGATGCGCGAGCTCCCCCGCGGAAAGGACAGACACGTGGCAGTTGCGTTGCTGATTATCGACATGCAGAAGGCATTCTTCGAGGACGGCGCCCTTGGAAACCGGCAGGAAGCGCTGGTGGCAGCGTGTAACTCGGTTATCCGGGATGCGCGCGAAGCCGGGGTTGCCGCCTATGTGATCCGCACCGAACACCAGCGGGACAGGTCCACCTGGACCCTCAGCATGCTCGACGACGACCAGGGCTTCCTGTTCAGTGGCACGGAGCAGGCCGAGCCGGTCGACGGCCTGGAAATCGATGGCCTCCCGAAGCTGGTGAAGACGCGCGACAGCGCCTTCTTCGGCACAGACCTGCTGCAGCGCCTGCGGAATCTCAGCGTGGACACCGTTGTGCTGGCGGGAGTCGCCACGCACAACTGCGTCGCCCAGACCGCAGCGGATGCGTACGCCAATAACCTGCGGGTTGTGTACGCGACAGACGCTATCGCCTCAACCAACGAGGAGTATGCGCAGAACGTCCTGACCGTCCTGACCGATGAGTACCGTCAGCAGGCGATGGATGCCGGTGAAGTCCGGAACCTGTTCAACCACGGGCAGGCATGACAGGGGTATTTCTGGGTGCGGCAGACGCGTTGGATCTGGACGGACTGTACCGGGAAGCGCACGCTGCGGGTGGATCACCCGATGAGGCGCTGGTCCTCGCCGGGCGCGTAGGTTTGTTCGCTCCACAGCCGGGATCCGGGTCAACCCTGGCGCTATGGGAATGCCTGGCCACCCTGGCGACGGCGGACCTTACCGTAGCGCGCGTCGTAGAGCCCCACCTCGACGCACTGGCGATCCTCGCTGAAGCCGGGGTGCCGGCCCCCGAAGGCACCTGGGGAGTTTTCGCGGCTGAGAGCCCCGGTACGCGCCTGCAGGCAGAGTACGACGACGGAGGCTGGGTTCTCAGCGGTCGCAAACCCTGGTGCTCGCTCGGGACACGGCTGGACCGGGCACTCATCACCGCCCACGTTCCGACCGGTGGACGGCGGGCGTTTGCGGTGGATCTCAGCCATGACGGTGTGCGGCCGGTCGCAGGTACCTGGGTGAGCAGGGGCCTGGCCGCAGTGGACAGCGGCCCGCTGGATCTGTTGCGGGTGCCGGCCGAACCGGTGGGGGAGGAGAACTGGTACCTGACACGGGACGGTTTCGCGTGGGGCGGCATGGGTGTTGCGGCCTGCTGGTACGGAGGCGCCGTGGGTCTGGCGAGGCGGGTGATGGCGACTGCGCGCGTGCGGGAGCCGGACCAGATCGGACTGATGCACCTGGGCACGATCGACGTGGCACTGCACCGGGCCGCAGCTGTCCTGAAGGATGCCGCGCGGGCGGTGGATCACGGCGAGGCCAAGGGGAAGGAAGGCGCCCGGTTGGCAGCACGCGTCCGTTCGGTCGTGGTGCAGTCCGCAGAGGAGATCCTGTCCGTTGCCGCGCATGCAATGGGACCGGGACCGCTGGTCTACGACGAGGAGCACGCCAGGCGGGTGGCGGATCTGCAGGTCTATATCCGCCAGCATCACGCCGAACGCGATTCCGCGTCCCTCGGTGCTGCGGTACTCTCCCTGGATCCGCCGCCATGGTGACGTTCACGCATCAGGATGACGGCACGCCGGAGCGGCTGTGGCGCTCCGAGTGGCGCGCCAACCGTCCGCTGGACTTCGAATCCTTCTTCGACGGCAGGCCACCGGAACGCTTGATCCTGCTCTCAGCCCACCCGGATGATGAAACCCTCGCGGCCGGCGGCTTGCTCACCCGTCTGAAGAATGAGTTCCACCTTCCGGTTGACGTAGTGGTGGCGACGGCCGGCGAAGCCTCTCACCCCGCTTCGACAACGCACTCCCGGGATGTGCTTGCGCGCCGGAGAAAGTCCGAGCTGCGCGAGGCGGTACAGCTCCTCGCCGCGGACTCCCGTGTGCACTTCCTCGATCTTCCTGACGGAGCAGTGACCGCGTTGCCGGTCGCCAGGGCACTGCGGACACTGCTTGGCCCGCAACCGTCTGAACGCACCTTGCTCGTGGCGCCGTGGCATCGCGATGGGCATCCCGACCACGATGCGGCGGGGGATGCCGCACGATCAGTGGCTGAAGAACATGGGATCGCGCTGCTTGAATATCCGGTGTGGCTCTGGCATTGGGCAGAGCCGTCGTCGTCCAGTGTTCCCTGGGACACGATGAGAATCCTCCCGCTTACTGAGACGGAGCTGGAACTGAAGACGGCGGCCCAGAGGATGCATGTGACGCAGATCGAACCGCTGTCGGAAAAACCGGGTGACGAAGTCCTCCTCGGCCCTGCAATTATTGAGCACTTCGCCCGGCCATTCGAGGCCTTCGCCGTCACCCCGCCTCTGAGTGCCTTCGAGCGTCTGCACGCCGGATCCAAGGATCCTTGGGGGTATGAGGACCGTTTCTATGAGCGCCGCAAACGGGCAGTATCCCTGGCCCTCCTGCCTCGGGAACGGTACTCCCACGGGTTGGAACTCGGGTGTTCAGTGGGTGTACTCTCCACCGAGCTGGCCGCGCGGTGCGATTCCCTGGTGGCAGTGGATGTCAGCCCGAGTGCGGTGGGGCAGGCCGCGAACCGGCTGGCCGGCTATAAGGGTGCCGAAGCACGGGTCACGCGCATCCCCGAGGAATGGCCGGAGGGAATTTTCGACCTGATCGTCCTGTCCGAGACCGGTTACTACCTGAGCGCTGCCCAGCTGGAAGAGGTCATCAGCCGCTGTCTTGGCTCCCTCGGGCAGGACGGGGTGGTGATGTTATGCCACTGGCGGCATCCCGTGGACGGGTGGCCGTTGAACGGCGACGCCGTACACGAGGCCTTCCGTGCCTGCCGCGGGCTCGAGTTGTTCGCAGAGCACCAGGAGGAGGACTTCCGTATCGATATCCTGACCCAGCCGGGAGCTGTCTCGGTAGCCCGGGGAAGCGGACTGCTGTGATCCCGGAACGAATGGCCGTCATCATTCCGGCGAGGGACGAGGAAGCTCTCCTGCCGGACTGCCTCCGGGCCGTTTTCCGGGCGGCTGACGCTTTCCGGAACCTGCACCCGGCTGTGCAGGTGGATGTGACCGTCGTTCTCGACGACTGCCGGGATGCTTCGGCGCAGGTGGCCGCCGAATGGGCGGGCGTGAAGGTTGTGCAGACCGAGCACAGGTCGGTTGGTCGTGCCCGGCAGGCCGGCGTGGCGGCGACGATCGGATCCGATGATCCGGCGGGGTTCTGGGTGGCAAACACTGACGCCGACACCACGGTTCCGGCCAACTGGTTGATCGAACAGTATCGACTCGCTGCATGCGGTTACAGCCTGGTGCTCGGAACGGTGGAGCCGGGGCCCGGACTCGCCCCCTGGCTCAGGACGGCCTGGGCCGAGCGGAATACGCTGGGCGAGCACCACCGGCAGGTCCACGGCGCAAACCTCGGGGTGGCCGGCGAAGCGCTCCAGGCCGCAGGGGGATTCCCGCCGCTGCGGGCGCATGAGGACACACGGCTGGTCCATCGCGTGAAAACGGCTGGGTACTCCTGGATTGCCGTCGACACCATCCGGGCTATTACCTCCGCACGTTTGGGTGGACGGACGCCCGAGGGCTTCGCTACCTATCTGGCCCAGCTGCCCGGCCGGATAGCGTAATCAGCCGCCGACCACGTAGCCGTCCTCATGGTGGAAGAGGCGGCGGCCCGCGCCGTCGTCGAGACGAACCCATACCACCGAGGCATCATCGGCCCGATCCTCCAGCACCCCGGAGAACTGGTTGCCGGTGTGGTGGCGCAGGGTAATCTGCTGACCGCGCTCCAGGGCTGAGAAGTCGGTGAGGGCGGATTGCTGGGAGGTCATGGAGAAAGCCTTTCTGAAGTGTGACTGACGCCACAGTATTCGGCTTTCCTGAACGTTTGATGAATGCCTCCTGAATGCACGCTTCACGCTTCATGCCGCCGATCCATTGCTGGCCGAGAGGGCTAAAGGGTTATCCAAAAGTTAACTAAGCTTGCTTTCTATTCCCGCTCACATGTGTCACTCTGGCATCACCAGTGGCGGGCAGGTGGTTCTACCAGTCGTAATTCACCCAGCCGACGCCCCGCCAGCCGGCATTTGAAAGGGGATAGTGCAATGGCATCAACACATTCACCGGGTCCGGGTGTTGCCAGCCGCACCAACATCCAGAAGGCTGCGCTCGCTGTCGGGGCCGTCTTCCTGTTGGTGGGCGTCCTGGGTTTCATACCCGGCGTGACCACCGACTTCGGGGAGCTGTCTTTCGCGGGCCCAGAGTCGCACGCGCACCTACTCGGTATTTTCCAGGTTTCCATCCTGCACAACATCGTGCACCTGCTGTTCGGTATAGCTGGTGTGACCATGGCGAAAACAGCTGCGGGCGCCTACAACTTCCTGCTGTGGGGCGGGATCATCTACGCCGTCCTGTTCGTCTACGGTCTCGTTGTGCCGGAGGAGTCCTCGGCCAACTTCGTGCCGCTCAACCTGGCGGATGACCTGCTTCACCTGGTCCTTGCCCTCGGGATGATTGGGCTGGCATTCGCGCTGAAGGACAAGCACCGAACCGTACGCGGTCGGTAACCGGCGCAGAAAGGGAACGACGGCGGCGGGCCGCAGCCCGCCGCC